>JAAYSE010000094.1 GCA_012524135.1 Candidatus Epulonipiscium sp.
CACTAAATATGGAGTATGGGGTAGTAGTGGTACAATATTTAGTTTATGAAGTGAAAATGAAAAGGCATCAAACCAAATGGTGAAGGGATGGTATAGACATTTTATATCTCATAGAAAGTATAACGAAAGAATAATCTTAAAGATAATAGTAAGCAAATAGATGTGATAAATCTAAATATTCATGTTAAACTAGATATAGTATTTTAAAGAAAGTATGAGGAAAGGGGCATAAAAATGATAAAAGAAAAAGCAAATCAGATTCATTTTAATTCTATAGTATTAGACTGTCATAATGATACAATGTTAGCTGTTGTAGATCCTGATACAGGATTGCCTAAGATAGATATAGGAAAAGATACTAATTTGCAAATAGATTTACATAAGGCAAAAAAAGGAGGGTTAGATGTTGGATATTTTGCTGCTTTTTCTACTTGTGAAGAATCATATGAAAAAGCGAATAGCAACATATTAGCATTAATCAATGCACTTTATTGGACTCGAGATCATAATCCAAATAGTTTAGAAATAGGCACTACAGTAGAAGAAATAAAGGATATACTTTCTACAGGGAAAATGATAGCAGTTCCCACAATAGAAGGAGCTTATTCTTTGGGAGAAGAAAATGCTATAGAATTATTAAATCAATATTATGATTTAGGAGTAAGAGTCATAGCATATGTATGGAATCCAGAAAACGCTTTAGGAGCTGGTACGGAAGGGTGTAAAGAAAAAGGACTTACAAAATTAGGGTATCAAGTTACAGATGAGATGAATAGATTAGGCATGATCATTGATGTTTCTCATATGAATGAAAAAACTTTTTGGGATGTAATACAATATTCTAAAGCACCTATAATAGCTAGTCATTCTTGTTCGTCAAAATTATGTCCTCATGTTCGTAATTTAACAGATGAACAAATAATAGCATTAGCTGAAAGTAAGGGGTTAGTAAATATAAATTATTGGTGGGAACTTTTAGGATCATCCCAAGAAGATGTCGATGTTAAAAAATTAGTTGACCATATAGACTATGTAGTAAAATTAGTTGGCATAGATTATGTTGGCTTAGGATCAGACTTTGATGGAGCTTCTATGCCTGTAGATATACAAACAGTAGGAGATCTTCCTAAAATAACGTTAGAATTATTAGAGAGAAATTATACAGAAGAAGATATTAAGAAAATATTAGGATTAAATAATCTTAGAGTAATGAAAGAAGTTCAAAAGATAGCAAAAGTAAATCGAAAAAATAATATTGAAATAATACCAAATATAAAGTCAGGAAGTATCATTAAGGATAAAGAAAAGCTATTGAAAGCAAAAATAAACAAGGTAGATGCTGAGGAAGCAGATTTTAGAATTATTATAGATGGAATAGAGTATAAATCAAAATATAGTAGAGAAGAAAAAATTGTATACTTAGATGAAGATACAAACTTAGCGAAAAATAGTTTTCATGTCATTACTTTTGAAGTAAAAGATCATGAGAATAATATCAGTAGAAATACTTGTATATTTTATCAATGATCTTAGTGATGTAGAACGGAAGGATATTACATTTTTCATTAATTCACCTGTAGTAATACTTCAGGAACTAGAGTAGGGACTTAAAAATTAAAAATAAGTACTATTATTCCCAATAAGAAACTAATGATATTAGCAACTATAGAAAATAGGATACGTCTTGTTTTTGAATGTTGTGTTAAATACTTTACAAATAGTATCGTTTCAAGGATTAAAATAACAAATTCAAATAGGATGTAAAGAAATAGTGCAGCTAAGGAACCAGATGAATACATGGTCTTGTAAACAACAAGAGTTAATAAAATTTGAGTAAATGTGTTGATTGCCAAAAACGGTTTCCAATTTTTCTTTATGCTAAAACCAAATAGAAGAAGTATAAGTCCTTCAATAATAAGAGTAATAGAACAAGTAGTAACAAATTGTAGTACATAAGCTATGATCAAAGAATTTTCTGTCAGTTTTTTTGTTGTACAGTCAAAATAAACAGTACTATTAAAGGCTTTTCTGTTTATAATATTTTCTGAGATCATAGTTTTTCCATCAGCAGTTACTATTATTATTTTAAACCGATCGGGTACTCCTACATAATTAAATGTATGTATCATGTGATTCCCATCTTTTTTTCCAATAAGATTTCCATTGAGAGGAATCGATGTACCAGTAACTAGAGCAGGGTGCCAACCATCAATATGATAATTTTCAAGTATATGGTACATATTTTCTGAATACATTTCTTTGTCTCTAATATTTTCACATAAATGAGAGGATGTATAATCAATGAGTAAATCTAGGTAGTATTCTGTTTGTGGAGGATTTGTTACAATAATTTTAAGAGAAGGTTTTGGTCCTATATCTGCATAAGCAAAAAAGGGAAATAGGAAACAAAAACTAAATAAAACTGAGAAAAATATAGTTTTCTTTTTCATTTTTATACTCCATTCTTGTTTAAAATTAAATTTTTTATTTGATTAGTTCTATTGTTTCATAATGTTTTATAGGTGTCAATGAAAATACTTGCTATTATTATATTTTAGTAGTATTATAAATGTAATGGATTACATTTATATATAAGGAGGGTTTATGATGAAAAATTATAACCTTGCTATTGTAGGGTTCGGGGGTATGGGAAATGAACATAATGAAAAGATTAAAGGGGTAAAAAACCTTACTGTTGTAGGTGTTTATGATATAAAGTCACAAAGACAAGAATATGCAAAACAAAAGGGGCTTAAAGCATATGATAGTTTAGATGGTATATTATCAGATCCTAAGATTGACATTGTTTTAATAGCCACTCCTAATGATGTTCATAAAGATATTGCTATAAAAGCTTTGAAAGCAGGAAAAAATGTTATTTGTGAAAAGCCAGTTACATTAAATAGTATAGAATTGAAAGAAATTATTGCGACTGCAAATCAATATAAAAAGTTATTTGTTGTTCATCAAAATAGACGCTGGGATGAGGATTTTCTTACAATGAAAAAAATATATGATGAGCATTTGCTAGGAGATATTTTTACAGTTGAATCACGGGTCCATGGTTCTAGAGGAATACCAGGTGATTGGAGACAGAAAAAAGAATGTGGTGGAGGTATGCTTTTAGACTGGGGAGTACATATTCTTGATCAAATGGTCTTAATGATACAAGAAAAAATAAAAACTGTATATTGTCAGTTTACTTATGTAACCAATTCTGAAGTGGATGATGGTTTTAAATTAATTCTTACGTTTGAAAGTGGAAAAACAGCTTTATTAGAAGTTGGAACGAGTAATTTTATTAATTTACCAAGATGGTACATGCTGGGAGAAAATGGATCTGCTATTATTGAAGATTGGGATTTAAATGGTAAGATAGTAAGGGTAAAAGGTGAAACAGAAACAAATATAGTACCTGTAAGAACAGCGGCAGGATTAACAAAAACTATGGCTCCAAGACGAGAGGATACAATTTTTGAAGAAGAACTTCCAAAACAAATTGCAGACGTTAGAGATTTTTATAGAAATGTTATTAATGTTTTATCAGGCAAAGAAGAAATAATAGTTCGTAATGATCAGGTATTAAGAATTATGAATATAATTGATACAGCTTTTGAATCAGCCAGATTAAATCAGGTTTTAGAATTTAAATAGGATAAATAAAAATATTATTGTAAGGTGATTAGATGGAAAAAGTTATTGAAAGATTTAAAAGGTATATTGCTATAGATACAAAGTCAGATGAAAATAATAGTACTTGCCCTAGCACACCTGGCCAATTGAAGTTGGGAGCCTTGTTAGTTGAAGAATTAAAAGAAGTAGGCCTTGAAAATGTAAAACAAGATGAAAATGGATATGTTTATGCTACACTTTCATCCAACCTGGATAAAAAGGTACCTACGATAGGATTTATTGCACATTTGGATACAAGTCCTAGTATGGATGGTCAATGTATTAATCCGTATGTGTTTACTTATCAAGGTGGAGATATCCAATTAAATGATCAATACAGTATTACAGTAGAAGAATTTCCTTTTTTAGAAGATTTAGTAGGCAAGGAATTGATTACAACCGATGGAACTACTTTATTAGGAGCGGATGATAAGGCGGGAATAGCGGCGATTGTTAATGCGATGGAGTATTTAATTATACATCCAGAAATAAAACATGGAGATATTAAAATAGGATTTACTCCAGATGAAGAAATTGGACGAGGAGCAGATCGGTTTGATATAGATGGATTTGCAGCAGATTTTGCTTATACTGTAGATGGAGGACCTATAGGAGAGCTAGAATATGAAAATTTTAATGCAGCAAGTGCTAAAGTAAAAATTCAAGGTAAAAGTGTACATCCAGGTTCAGCAAAAAATATTATGATTAATTCACTTCGAATCGCTATGGAATTGGAAAATATGCTACCCATTAATGAAAAACCAGAGTACACAGAAGGTTATGAAGGTTTTTATTTACTAGACACGATGAATGGTAGTGTAGATTATACGGTAATGGATTATATTATTAGAGATCATTCAATGGATCAATTTAATAAAAAAAAGGCTTATTTTAAAAAGATAGTAGAATTTTTAAATAATAAATATGGAAATATTATTACGTTGGAAATAGAAGATAGTTATTATAATATGAAAAAGAAAATAGAACCTCATATAGAGGTAATTGAACTAGCGAAAGATTCTATGCTAGAACTTGGAATTGAACCGATGATTCAACCCATTCGCGGGGGAACAGATGGGGCAAGACTTTCCTATATGGGACTTCCATGTCCAAATATTTTTACAGGTGGATATAACTTTCATGGAAGATTTGAATTTATTCCTACAGAGTCTATACAATTAGCATCACAGCTAATTGTAAAGATTGCTGCAAATAATGCTAAGTAGATACAGCTTTTATGATTTTATAATAATATTATGGATAAAAATATAAATAGTATA
>JAAYSE010000095.1 GCA_012524135.1 Candidatus Epulonipiscium sp.
GCGAAGAAAGGAACACATCCAATTCGATTTCAAGTACGATATACTAATGGTGATAAACCAGAAGAAGGTGCAAGAACAGAGGAAATAGTAGGATATATTCAAGTAACAAATCAAAAAAGTGCAGCTCGTCTGCAAGTTACGGAGGTTTTTTTAAATCCGAATGAAGTAAAAGCAGGAGAAGAATTAGGGCTTCGAGTAACATTACAAAATGCAGGGGGATTTAAAGCACAACAAATTAAAATGGCGTTAGAAGGACTAAATTCCGATGGATTTACTTTAGTAGATGGTTTAGTGAATCAATATATTAAAGATTTAGATAGTGATAAAAGTGCTTCTGTCTTTTATCGTTTAAGAAGTTCTGAAAAAATGAAAAATGGGAATCATGAATTAACTTTTAAAATTTCGTATCAAGAAGAGGATGGAGAACTTCAAACAGAAGAGCATAAGATTTTTATTCCTGTAATTGAAAAAGAAAAAGAAGAAAGCTTATTATCGATTGAAAATATTGTTTATCCAGAAGGTTCTGTTCATGCGGGGCAAGATTTTTCTTTCGGATTTGATTTGGTAAATTTAGGGAAAGCGGATGCGAAAAATATAAAAATTTCTGTGGCACAAACAGGAGGAGAAAATATAATTTTACCTAAAAGCTCCAGTATACGAGTCGTTCCTAAATTAAAGGGAGAAGAAACACAAAGTTTTAATTTTATTATGACTTCTTCGAAAGAGGCTATTACACAAAATTATCCTATTGGAATAACGGTAGAATATGAAAGTGATGAAGAGGATGAAAATGGTCAATTAATATCTAAAACAGTTAATCAATATGTTGGGGTTTATATTGTAAATCCTAAGAAAGATGCAGAGGAAGATGCGAGTAAAACAGTGCCAAAGATTATTATTGATGAGTATAGTTTAGATCCTGGTATTGTACAAGCAGGAAGAAATTTTAATTTAAAAACTACTTTTTTAAATACTAGTTCTAAAAAAGCAATACAAAATATTAAAATTTCTTTAGTAGTAGTAGAATCTTCAGAAAAAACGGGAACGGTATTTACACCTGTACAAAGTAGTAATACTTTTTATATTGATCGGATTGCACCAAAACAAAAAGCAACAAAAGATATTACTCTTTACACGATTCCGGATGCTCAAGCGAAAACGTATACGATTACAGTTAAATTTGAATATGAAGATGACCAAGGAGAACCTTTGACGGCTGAAGATTTAATTGGTATTCCAGTAGTACAACCTTCTAGATTAGATATAGGAGAAGTACAAATACAAGGGGAACCTACAGAAGGGGAGCCTATAGGCCTTTACGTAGAGTTTTATAATACGGGTAAGGTAACTCTTAATAATTTAATGGTTCGTTTAGAATCGGATGAATTTGATGTACAAGATCCTAATTTATTTATAGGAAATTTTCAAGAAGGATCTACGGAGTATTTTGATCGAGCGATGATTATTCCACGACAAGCGGGTCCAGCTACAGGAAAGTTAGTTTTTACTTATGAAGATCCAACGGGAGAACAATTAACTGCAGAAAAAGAAATTGCGATTGACGCTATGGAAATGTTTATTCCACCTATGGATGATATGACGATGCCAGATGATATGGAAGAACCTAGTAAAATAAAGAAAATCTTTACCAATAAGTATTTATGGATGGGACTAATCTTAGCTGGATGTATTACGGCAGGATGGATCGTCCGTAAAAGACGGAAGGTACAGGAAGGTTTGGATTTAGATGAATAGTATTGATTTAATTCGAATGGGAGTTAAAAATCTCTGGAGACGGAAACTTCGTACATTCCTTACTGTATTGGGTGTTGTGATTGGAACGGCATCGATTATGGTTATGGTATCTTTGGGACTTGGAATGAATGAAATTTTTAAGCAGCAGTTAGAACGAATGGGAAGTTTAACGGTAGTTCAAGTTTATCCTGGCTGGGGTGGAGGTATGGGAGGAGGAGATTCGAAAGAGAAAAAAATTACAGATGCAACGATTGATGAGTTATCTCGTATTCCGAATGTAGTAGTAGCCTCTCCTTTTTTGCAAGAAAATGCAAAGATGATTTCAGGAAAATATGAAAATTATATTAATATTATAGGAATTAAACCGGAAGCTTTAGAGGCTTTTGGCTATGAATTAGAAGAGGGAGAATTATTAGATAATACAGGACCTGTTCAAATAAATCCTTCAAGTACAATAAAAGTATTGTTTGGAGCAGGTGTAAAGGAACAGTTTTGGGACCCCAATTCTAGACATGATTGGAGTCAAGGACCTCCACCAACACCTGATATTGATTTGTTTCAAGATCGAATAGAAATGAGTTTTGATCATTCTTTTGGAGATCGCAGAAGTGGTGGAGGTAGTCGCCCAACGGCATATCGTGTACAAGCGGCAGGTATTCTTAAAGCTTCTAATTATGAAGTAGATTATAATGTATTTATGGATTTGAATACATTAAAAAAATTAAAGAAGGCTTATGAAAAGGAACAAAGCAGACGTGAACAAGGAAATCAAATGATACAGGATTCTGGATCACAAAGACGAAAACGTAAAGAAGAGGAATCCTATTCTCGTGCTAGTGTAAAGGTAAATGATGTAAATAATGTAGAAGAAGTAGAAAAGACGATTGAAGAATTAGGGTTTTCTGCTTATAGCCTAAACCAAGATTTAGAAAGTATGAAGAAAACATCGATGGGTGTTCAAGCTGTTTTAGGTGGAATAGGAGCTATTTCTTTATTAGTCGCAGCTATTGGTATTACCAATACGATGATTATGTCTATTTATGAGCGAACAAGAGAAATTGGTGTAATGAAAGTAATCGGAGCAGCACTTAAAGATATTCGAAGAATTTTTCTTTTTGAAGCGGGAATGATTGGATTTTTGGGTGGTATTACAGGACTGTTGATTAGTTATGGGATTTCTTTTCTAATGAATAAGTTTGTAGCAGGAGGATTAGGAGAAGCCATGTTTGGAATGGGTGGTGATGGAGCAAGTAAAATTTCTATTATTCCTCTTTGGTTAGCTATGGCATCGTTAGTTTTTACAACTTTAGTTGGTTTGATTTCCGGTTTTTACCCTGCAAGACGTGCGATGAAATTAAGTGCATTAGAAGCGATTAAAACGGAATGATAAAAAAAGAAGGAAAAAATATATTGTTGTAAGTAGATTCCTTTTTTGGGGTATGCTATAATGATAGTGTAGCAAAATCCTAAAACATACTCCATGAAGGAGGGGTATAGGAACATGGAAAAGGAGATTAAAGTCCTTGTTTGTATTACGATACAAGAAAATAGCCGAAGGCTAATTCGTAAAGGGGCACAAGTTGCTGCAGAACGTGGAGGTCAACTTCATATTTTGCATGTGGAAAAAGGAGACAATATTTTTCATCAAGACAATGCTCCTCAGTTGGTTCAAGAGCTTTTTACTTATGCTTCTGAACTAGGGGGAGAGGTACATGTTGTTTGTGATGAACATATTCCTGAACGTATTGCTCAATTTATTCGAGAAGAAGAGATACAAATTTTAGTACTAGGAGAACCGATGAAAGGAAAGTTTAAACGTCTGGTACAAAAAGACATTGAAAATTATGTAAATCAAAATGCAAGAGAAATAGAAGTTATTGTCTTAGAGAGAATCAGCGATAATCTTTCGGAAGGTTCATATATAAAAAGAAATCAAGAATACATAGAAAAATATTCGTGATTTCAAATTTTAAAAAACTGCAGGAAACTGCAGTTTTTTTGTGTAAAAAAAGCAAAAAATGTTTTGGGAGTGATAGAAAATAACAGTTAAAAAAAGTTTAAATTAGTGGTAAACTAAAAAGCAATAAATTTTGAAAGATGAAATTTAATTTTATGATCATTCATAGAGGTGGTATATAATTTCGATTACTTTTATATTTGAGTATATAGAAGTATATATATATTGAATAGAAATAGATAAGTGCCTTCAGTTTTTAGGCAACCTTTATGAAGTTAAATTTTAAAAGGGGGATTATCATGAAAAGAAAGTTATCAATAGTGATGTGTATATTAGCGGTAATGGCTACATTTTTAGCAGGATGTGGTGGAAAGTCAAAAGGTAAGATTATAAGAACTAATAATTTCAGTGAACCGGGATCATTAGATCCAGCGTTAGCACAAGGTACTCATGAATCATGGACATTAGAGCATATTTTTGAAGGGTTAATGAAAAGAGATCAAGAAGGAGATTTAACCTATGGTATGGCTAAAGATTATATTTTAGCAGATGATGATGTGACATATACTTTTACACTTCGAGATGATATTAAATGGTCGAATGGAGATCCTGTAACGGCTTATGATTTTGAGTATTCTTGGAAAAGAGCACTTGATCCAGAATTAGCTGCAGAATATGCGTATCAATTGTTTTATCTAAAAGGTGGAGAAGCATATAATACAGGAAAAGGATCTTTAGATGAAGTAGGAGTTAAGGCTTTAGATGATAAGAC
>JAAYSE010000096.1 GCA_012524135.1 Candidatus Epulonipiscium sp.
AAATGAATTTTATGTTAAAAAAGGTTTTAATTTATAAGTGTGTAAATAAACTTATATTGATATTGATTTAAAATTCATATATGATAGATAAATAGAATAACAAAAAATTTTGAGAATCACTATATCAATATTAGGGGGACAAAGTCTTTATGAAAAAGCAAGTAGATAGTGCTAAAATTATTGCATTATTATCAGTACCTTTAGTAGCTTTTGTTTTATGGTATATATTTTTACCAGCTATTAATTTACATTCTTTTGAGTTTTGGATTTATATGATAGTAAATTTTATATATATCATTAGTATCTTAAGTATATTTCATAAAAAAAATTATAAATTTTTTATCATACCTATAGTTTTGTTTGTGTTATTATTTTCATTAGAAATAGTTTCTGCAACTATGTTTCATTCAACAAAATATGCAAATTTAATTGTAAAAGAAAATGGTTCTTTTGAAGAAGATATAAAAGAAGTTTCATTTGAACAAGTGCCTACAGTAGATAGAGATACAGCACAAAGATTAGGTAGCAGAAAAATGGGAGAAATGTTAGAGTTAGTTTCTCAATACAATTTATCGGATGCGTATACTCAAATTAACTATAATGATAAGCCAGTGAGAGTAACTCCACTTGAATATAATGGATTTTTAAAATGGATGGGGAATAAAAAAGACGGGATACCAAATTATATTGTAGTAGATATGATTGATGGTAAAGTAGAGTTAAAAAAACTTGGAAATAATATAAAATATTCTAAGTCTGATAAATTTTCTAGAAATATTTATAGACATTTAAGACAAAAATATCCTAGAGATATGTTTTTTGAAATAAATTTTGAAATTGATGAAGAGGGAACGCCTTATTGGGTAGCACCAGTATATCATAGTACCATAGGCTTTTTTGGTGGCTTTGATGTGAAAGAAGTAATACTAACGAATGCAATTAATGGGAAAACTACAAAATATAATATACAAGATGTACCAAAATGGGTGGATAGAATTTATAATGCTGATGAAATTATTCAACAGTTAAATTGGAATGGTGGATTACAATTGGGTTTTTTAAATTCCATATTTGCTCAAAAGGGTGTATTACAAACAACAGAAGGATATAATTATCTAGCTATCGATGATGATGTTTATTTATATACAGGTATGACATCTGTAGGAGCGGATGAATCAAATGTTGGTTTTGTATTGGTAAATTTAAGAACAAAAGAGACTAAGTTTTATAAGATGTCGTCTGCAGAAGAATTTTCAGCTATGGAAAGTGCTGAAGGAGCAGTTCAAGAAAAAGGATATAAATCAACTTTTCCAATATTATTAAATATAGATAATAAACCAACGTATTTTATGTCTTTAAAAGATGAAGCGGGACTTGTTAAAATGTATGCATTAGTGGATGCACAAAATTATCAACAAGTATCTATAGGTACAACAGTAAATAATGTTGTTAGTGCTCATATAGGTAAAGATATAACAAATATGCAGTCTGAAGAAGAAATTGAACCGACAGAGTTTTTCAATATAAACGGTAAAATAGTAAATATTGAGTCTGTAGTTATTGAAGGAAATACTCATTATTATTTTACATTAGATAATAATTATAAAAATATATTTATAGCAAATATTTCGGTATCAGAGCAATTACCTTTTATAAAAGCGAATGATGAAGTAAATATCGAGTATTATGAAAAGAACAATCTTTATCAAGTAACAAAATTAGAATTAAAATAATATAAATAAAAAAGCCTCAGCATTTTATGTGCTCTTTATTCTATAATAGAAGGGCAACATATGCTGAGGTTTAATAATTATTCTTATTTGTTTATTTCGCTTATTAGGAAGATTAGTTTCGTGAAATAAGTTTAAATGTTATAAAAAGATAGATAATGTAGAAAAAATAGAAATATTAAATCTATAACTAGACAATATTTTCAAAATCATGTAAAATAATAGTAAATCAGTCAAATGAGAATTGTATATAAGATAAAGATGTAAAAAATAGTTGATTTAATAAATGCATTTATATATTGGGAAAGAAGTATTTTTTGTAGTATTTAATAAGTAAGAACAAATAAGATGGTATTTAAATTTAGAAAATATAGAAAATTATGAGTTTAATAAAAACTACTCATTAATATATGAGAAAATACATAATTATGTAACGGAAAATACTCCTAAGTAAATCATATGAAACAATAAGAATCGTAGTGAGTGTTAATCGGAGAAATGCTAGATAGAAGAGAATAATAATGATATTTTTAAATTTATTGTTATGGATATTTTATAATAAGGGGAGATTTCTTATGTTTATAGCCAGACAACCTATATTTAAACGTAATTTAGATGTTTATGGTTATGAATTATTGTATCGCTCAGGGATTCAATCAGATCATTTTGATGGAGTTTCACCTCAATATGCAACGGCTACAGTGATTGGAGGACTGTTTGAATCAGGAATGGATCAAATTGTAGAAGAGAAATATGCATTTATAAATTTTGATGAGGATTTTATTTTATCCAGCTCTTTAGAGTTAATTCCTTCAGATACATTAATTATCGAAGTGCTAGAAAATATAAAAATTGACCAAAATTTAATAGAAAGACTTAAAGACTTGAAAAATAAAGGTTATAAGATTGCCCTGGATGACTTTGTAGAAGAATATGAAAGTTATCCATTGATACCTATTGCAGATATTATTAAATTTGATTTAATAGAAACACCCTTAGAAACAATAGAAAAAGATATCTCTTTAGCAATTTCGCAAAAAAAAATTTTATTGGCGGAAAAAATAGAAACAAAAGAAGAATTTTTAAAGGCAAAAGAAATGGGATTTCATTTATTTCAAGGTTATTTTTTTAGTAAACCTAGTATTGTTGGAAAGTCATATAAAAGATCGACGTCCAAAATTCAATATAGTAGAATATTATTAGAATTAAAGAAAGAAGAACCTTCCTATCAAGTTTTAGCAGAAATTATTGAAAAAGATGTAAATTTAGCCTATCGATTGATACGTATATCTAGTTTGCGTACAGAAGATGAGTTGATTTATTCTGTAAAGAGAGCGTTAACGTATATGGGCATGAGAGAAATTGAAAGATGGATAAACATACTAATGCTTCAGGATTTAGGACAATCTAAGCCGAATGAGTTAATAAAAATGTCATTAATTCGTAGCAGATTTGCAGAAACAATTGCTATAGGTATAGGGCTTAGTGATGTAAGACATGAAGCAGCATTGATGGGGTTATTTAGTACATTAGATGCTATGTTAGATCAAACGATGGAAAATGCATTAAAAGACATGGCTATTTCAAAATCAATTATAGAAGCATTGGTTTATCATAAGGGGGTCTTGTATCCTATATATGAATTACTTATTGCATATGAAAGAGGGAATTGGACCAAGGCTATAGAGATTTTAAATAAAATAAATATGGATGTCAATATCTTATATGAAGAATATTTAGCGGCAATTGAATGGGCAAATAAAATTTTCAAAACAATAACTTAAATCTTAAGAGAATTTAGTTCTTTATTAATTTAAGTTATATTTATGTTTATAACAATTCAAACCAATTTCGTTTAAAATTCAAGATTTTATCATCTCTTAGTTTACAAAGTTCAGTAGACATTGCACTACGATTTACAGAAAGATAATCTGCAAGTTCTTGACGGTTAAATGGAATATAAAAGGTATTACTATTGGTTTTTTGTGCTTCGTAGGAAAGATATGCAAGAAGTTTTTCACGGGTAGTATGTTTGGATGTAAATTCAATTTTTTGGTTTAGCATTATATTTTTCATGGCTAAAATATGAAGCATATTGTAAATCAGCTTATTGTGAAAAGGACACGCCTTGGAACATGTGCTAACAATTTTCTTATAATCTATAAAAAGAATATCGCTTTCAGTTGTACTAAAAACGCTTACTGGAAGTGTTTTTGTATTTGTAAAAGCAAACGTTTCTCCAAATGATTTCCCCTCTTGTATATTAGCAACAATACATCGATTTCCATAATAATCTTCTTTAACAATCTGAACTTGACCAGATAAAACAATTCCGATATTTGTAATTGTTTCGCCATTTATAAATATAGCTTGATTTTTATTATAATTTACGACTTTGGCTGAAAGACAGGATAAAAGTGATTGTAACTCAAAACTTTCAATTTCTTCAAACAAAGCAACTGATTTTAATAATTTTAAATATTTTTTCATAAGAAATCCTCCTAGTGTTGTAAATACAACAGAATTATTAATCTTAGTATAGTAAAATAAAAGTATAAAATCAATGAAAAAGAAAAATAATAGTATATGTCCTAATTCATTGTATGTAAGAAGTATTTATCCATATAAAAAGGAGGTGGTATTTATGGTAGAAGAAATATATTCAATATCTACTAGCAACCAAAAAACAATAGAAAAAGTGATTCAGGATGATAATATTCATTATCTGCATATGATTTTTAATAAAGATGAAGGACTTCCTGAACACTTTTCAAATTCAACAGTTTATATGACGGTAGTACGAGGAATACTTTCTATTGGGCTTAATGAACAAGACATTCATGAGTATTCATTAGGTCATGTTTTAAAAATACCATACAAGACAAAAATGAATGTAAAAAACTTACATGAAGATGTATTAGAGTTGATAGTGATAAAATCTCCGGCACCAAAAAGTAATCCAAATCATAGATAGGTTTAGATTATTTAAATCAAAAGTAAGGGTAATAAAGAATTTAGGAAAGATACCAAAGATTAAGTTGCCAGAATATTCAAATAGGAGGTAAAAAATTATGAGTATGTTTTGTTATCAATGTCAAGAAACAGCAAGAGGGACTGGGTGTACAGTTCGTGGGGTGTGTGGAAAGACAGAGGAAGTTGCAAAGCTTCAAGATCTTTTGATATATACATTAAAAGGAATTTCGGAAATTGTTGTAAAAAGCAATATCAATATTAGTAGATTTAAGGAATTAAATTATCAAGTTCTAAATAGTTTGTTTATGACAATTACTAATGCAAATTTTGATGATATATCGATAGAAAGACAGATTCAAAAGATGCTTTCTCTTAGAAATGAATTAAGAAATAAAGTATCTGTAAAGGATTTACATGATTCAGCAGTTTTTGAAGTAGATAAAAGAAAAGATATGTTAGAAAAAGCTTCTCATATAGGTGTTTTATCAACAGAAAATGAAGATATACGTTCTCTATGTGAAATGATTATATATGGTTTAAAAGGAATGGCAGCGTATGCGGAGCATGCATTAAATATTGGAAAAGAAAATCTAGAAATTTATGCTTTTATTTATGAAGCACTTGCTGCTACATTAGATGATACTCTTTCTGTAGATGATTTAGTTGCTCTTACTATGAAGACTGGTGAATATGGTGTGAAGGCTATGGCTTTACTAGATGAGGCAAATACATCAAAATATGGCAATCCTGAAATAACAAAAGTAAATATAGGTGTTAGGGATAATCCAGCCATTCTTATTTCAGGTCATGATTTAACAGATTTAGAACAATTATTAGAACAAACAAAGGGAACAGGTGTAGATGTATATACTCATAGTGAAATGTTACCTGCTCATTATTATCCAGCTTTCAAAAAATATGATCATTTTATAGGAAATTATGGTAATGCATGGTGGAAACAAATAGAAGAATTTGAATCTTTTCATGGTCCTGTTTTGTTTACGACTAACTGTATTGTTCCGCCTAAAAGTGAAGAAATTCGAAAAAGAATATTTACAACAGGTTCAACAGGTTTTCCAGGATGTACTCATATAGTCGCAGATGCCAATGGTAAAAAAGATTTTTCGGAAATTATAGCTCTTGCAAAAACTCTTCCTGCTCCAGATGAAATTGAAAAAGGTAGCATTATAGGGGGTTTTGCACATAATCAGGTGATTGCTCTTGCAGATAAAATTGCGGATGCTGTCAAATCAGGTGCTATCAAAAAATTCTTTGTGATGGCAGGATGTGATGGCCGAATGAAATCCAGAGAATATTATACTGAATTTGCTAAAAAACTACCCGAAGATACAGTTATACTTACAGCAGGTTGTGCAAAATATCGCTATAATAAATTAAACCTTGGAGATATAGATGGAATTCCACGAGTATTAGATGCAGGTCAATGTAATGATTCTTATTCCTTAGTGATGATTGCTCTTAAACTTAAAGAAGTTTTTGAACTAGACGATATTAATAAACTTCCAATTGCTTTTAATATTGCTTGGTATGAGCAAAAAGCTGTTATTGTTTTATTAGCACTTTTATCTTTAGGTGTAAAGAATATTCATCTTGGACCAACATTACCAGGATTTCTATCAGCGAATGTGGCAAAGGTGATTGTTGAAAAATTTGGTATTTCAGGTATTAAAACGGTAGATGAAGATATTGAATTATTTATGGCTAAATAAATAGATCTTTTATTAAAAAGTTAAAACAGTTGAATTGAATTTTTATATAAAATTCAATTCAACTGTTTATTTATTTATGAAGTTGTATAATTTGTGATGGACATTTTTCTATTGCTTTACATATTGCTTTTAAGTCCTTTTGATAAATGTTTTGATTGATTACTGTTGCTTTTTTATTTTCCATTTTAAAATATTTTGGTGCTATTTCAGAACAAATGCCACAACCAATGCAATATTCTGAAGAAATTCTAAGTGGTTCTACTAGATAATTTTCTTGTGGATCATTTAATGGAAGATCCTTTGGTTTGACCAATTTTGAAGTAATATAACCCATGATAAAAATAGATATTGTTGTCAGAATCCATCGAGCAATCATAAATTTAGGTCCTAAAAATTTAAATTCTGTTAAAAGCATAGGTATTTTGACCACTGCCCATGTACTTAATAATATTACAATATTAGAAATGCTTGCTCCTTTTTCAAATAGTGTTTTGCAGACTGGAAATGCAGCATATATTGGACCTGCTGAAAAACTACCAAGAAGAAAGGAAAAGATAGAGCCTTTAAAGCCAGAGTTACTACCTAAATTTTTCTCAATAGCTTTTTTTGGAACCCAAGCTGTTATAAGTGCAGTAAGTAATAATATAACCGGCATGATCATTAACATTTCTTTCACATAGTAAAAACTATTTTTAAGAGATGTTATTGCTTTATTAGGCATTAAAATAAATAATATAATATATATTAATAGAATTAAAGTCAAAAATTTATTTTTTTTAATAAATTGTGTAATTTTTTTCATAATATCACCCCCATAATTAAAGCGATAGTTATAGCAAAAATAAAGCTTAAAGAATTTCTGATAATGGTAAATTTAGTTCCAAATTCTTTCTTTTCAAGAGGAAAAGTAACTATACCAACCATAGTCAATGTGGTTAAGAAAGCTACGATAGGAACAATACTTGCACCAGCATCAACAAGAGAACCTGCAAGTGGGAAAGCTACAAACGCTGGTATTAAAGTAATGCAACCTACAATAGCAAAAATAATAGTTGTGATGATTGAATTGGATTGTCCTGCATATTGTTTGATGATTTCAGGAGGAAGAAAAGTCAAAATAAGTCCTATTAAAAATAAAATAGCAATTATTTCTCCTACAATATGTTTCATCGTACCACTTGACATTTTAATAGCATCAAAAGTTTTTTTCTTATCTTTCATAATAGAAATGACAAACCAAATAAATGCAATAATCCAAAAAAATAGTGTAAAAATATCCATTTTTTATTTACCTCCATTTTTAAAAAAATATTATTTGAAACATTATATTTATTTGTGCAACTCCTTTCTATTTATGTTTTTTTATAGTATACTTTAAAACAAATGAAAAAAAAGTTACCACGGTAACTTTTAAGAGGTGATAATAATAAATATTGAAAAGTATAGTAATGCAATATTAAGTATGGATCTTTTTAGTGAGTTTTCAAGGAATGACTTAATAGAGCAATTTAATTCTTTTTATTATAGAATTAAAAAATATGATAAAGGACAAATTATTCATATTCAAAATGAACTTTGCTTTTCTATGGATATTATACTAAAAGGTAAATTATCTGTTCAAAAAATAAATGAAGAAGGAAATATATTAAAATTAGCAACTTTTTCAGACGGAGATATACTAGGTGCAAATCTTTTGTTTTCAAATAGGAATTCATATCCTATGACGGTTGTTTCTGAATCAAAGACAGTTATATTGCATATTTATAAGGAATTACTTTTAGAGTTAAGTCAAAACAATACTACTTTTATGGCTAATTTATTGAGGATAATATCTAATAAAACTATTGTATTAACAGAAAAAATAGATATAATATCTCTTAAAACGATTCGACAAAAAGTTAAAGATTTTTTAAAATATGAGTATCATATTCAGAAAAGTAATGTAATTCAATTGAATATATCTAAGAAGGATTTAGCTGAGAGATTAGGTATACAAAGAACTTCTTTAAGTAGGGAATTAAATAAAATGCGTACAGAGGGACTTATTGATTATAATTCAAAGACTATTACAATTAAAGATTATAAATTATTAGATGTTTAATTATTATACAATAAGGGGAATTTTATGAAAAGGGTTTATAATTATTATAAAATAAGAGGAATTGAAAATAAATTTTTTATTGGCTGTATTATAGTATTTTTAATTATAAGTTTTTTATTATATAAATTACATTATAAAATTTTCAATCATAATTTAAAACTTATGTTTTATGAAGTTTCAACAGAAAAAATATGGGGAAATGTACGAGTAGCTTTTTTGTCTGATTTACATAGTTGTCACTATGGTAAAGATCAGCAAGAATTATTACAGGCTATTTATCAACAAAAACCAGATATTATATTATTGGGTGGAGATATTGTAGATGATATTTTGCCACGAGAGCCTGCAGAAATTGTATTAAGAGAGCTTGCTAATAGATATCCCTGCTTTTATGTTTCAGGAAATCATGAATATCGTAGTGGAGAGATAAGCAAAATTAAAAAAATAATATCAGAATATAATATTACGATACTAGAAGGTAATTGTAGTAAGTTGGAGATTAATAATAACCTTATTTCTATTTGTGGTGTAGATGATTACGAAATTGGTGAAAGAGAATATAAGAAACAGCTTGAAAAGATAGAAAGAGAAAAAATAGATGGTTTATATACTATTTTTTTAGCACATCGACCAGAATGG
>JAAYSE010000097.1 GCA_012524135.1 Candidatus Epulonipiscium sp.
AAAGAATGTTATAAAATATAAAAGTAATACCAACTTCGAAGAATAGGCAGGTATGTTTAATGATGAAATTAAGAGGTATTGGTGCTTCAAAAGGGATAGCTATAGGAAAAGTTTTAATTAAAAAACAATGTAATATTACAACAGATAAAAAATCGATACAATCTATTGATAATGAAATGGAAAGATTAGAAGATGCAAAAAAACAGGCTATTGAACAATTAAAACAATTACAGGATAATGCGACAAAAAATATTGGAGAAAGCGAAGCACGTATTTTTGAAGTTCATCAAATGATCTTACAAGATGAAGATTTTATGGGAAGAGCCAAAGAGATTATTCAAAATGAAGCTGTTAATGCAGAATATGCAGTATCTTGTACGGGTAAAGAATATTCTTCGCTATTTAAGGAAATGGAAGATCCTTATATGCGAGAGAGAGCGGCAGATATTGTAGATATTTCAAAAAGATTACTTGAACTTTTAACTAATCAACAAGATTTATCTTTGTCAGAATTAACAGAACCTGTTATTATTGCAGCAAAAGATTTATTACCTTCAGATACAGTAAAAATAGATCAAAAAAAGGTACTTGGATTTATTTTAGAAGAAGGAGGAAAAATGTCCCATTCCTCTATTTTAGCAAGAACAATGAAAATTCCTGCTATTGTAGGTGTACAGTCTGTATTATCTAAGATTCAAGATGGAGATGAAGTGATTTTAGATGGTGAAAATGGTTATGTGATGATTACTCCAAATAGTGAAGTAAAGAATGAATGGTTAAAAAAACAAAAAGAATATAAGATAAAATTAAATAGGTTCAATCAATTAAAAGGAACGAAAAGCATAACAAAGGATGGCGTTGTCGTAAAAGTCAACGCCAATATAGGAATGCCGGAAGATGTAGACGCAGCTATTGAAAACGATGCAGAGGGTATAGGTCTTTTTCGAAGTGAATTTTTATATATGAATAGTAAGACTATGCCAAGTGAAGAAAAGCAATTTAAAGCATATAAGACAGTACTTGAAAAAATGAAGGATAAAATGGTGATTATTCGTACGTTAGATGTAGGAGGAGATAAGGAAATAGCTTATTTACAAATTCCAAAAGAGAGTAATCCATTTTTAGGATATCGTGCTATTCGTATTTGTTTAGATAAAACAGATCTATTTAAAACGCAACTTAGGGCACTGCTTCGTGCAAGTATTTATGGAAAACTAGGGATTATGTTTCCTATGATCTGTACATTAGAGGAAGTACAAAAAGCAAAAAAAATTTTAGAAGAAGTTAAAAAAAGTCTTCAAAACGAAAAGATACCATTTAGTGAAGATATAGAAATAGGAATTATGATAGAAACACCAGCTGCAGCTATGATTTCGGATATATTAGCAAAAGAAGTAGATTTTTTTAGTATTGGTACTAATGATCTTACTCAATATACTATTGCCGTAGATCGGATGAATAGTCAAGTAGCATATCTATATAATACACATCATCTTTCGGTGCTTAGACTTATTCAAAAGACCATTGAAAATGGGCATAAAGAAAATATTTGGGTAGGAATTTGTGGAGAAGCTGCTGCTGATCCTACTCTTACAAAAATATTTGTAGCAATGGGGATTGATGAACTCAGTGTGAATTCTGGTTCTGTATTAGAAATAAGACAAATGATTCAAAATATCAATAAAAAGGAATCGAAGGCAAAATTAAAAATTTAGAATATAAGAACCAAACAGTTTAAATGGGGTGTAGATACGTGAAGTATAAAATATTGAAGGCATTTAATAATAATGTAGTGCTTGCTTTGCAAAATAATCAAGAAATTATAGTAGTCAGTAAAGGAATTGGTTTTGGGAAAAAAGCAGGAGATATTATACAGGTGGATCCACAGGCAATTGAAAAAGTATTTCATGAACTGAATTTAAAAGATGCATTAAAATATTTAGAAAAATTGCCAGAATATAACGAAGAAGTAATAGGAGTTAGTGAGGAAATTATTGCAAGAGCAGAAACGTTACTAGGTCCATTAAGTCCCAGTATTCATATAGCGTTAGTTGACCATATTATATTTGCGCTTGATCGTATCTACATGGGATTACCCATTGAAAATCCTTTTATTGATGAAATAACACTATTATATCAAGAAGAATATGATGTAGCAGAATTAGCAGCATCGTTAATAAAGGAAAGATTAGGCGTGGATATTGGAAATGATGAAAAGGGTTTTATTGCACTTCACCTTCATTCGGCATGTAATAATACAACTATTCGCGAGACTATGAGAGATACGAGAATAGTTAAGAGTATTATAGAACTGATTATTGAAGAAACAGGTAAGACATTAAGAAATAAAAAGGATGCCTATCAAAATTTTATTTCTAGTATCAAAGAAATTCTAAATTATTCAAGGAAACATAAAGCAATGTATAATCCATTAACTCAAGAAGTAAAATATAAAATGAAAGAAAGTTATTCTATTGCTGAAAAAATTAGCAGATTAATTCAGAAAGAAAAAAATATTTGCTTATCAGAAGAAATGATAGCATATATAGCAATAGATATAGAAAGAATATGTCAATTTTAACATAAGTATAGGAATGTAAGTATAGTTTTGAATTGTAGAAGTATAGAAAAAACATATAATAAGCATAGAGTAATTACTATTAAGGAGAGACCGATATGTTTGGATTTTTTAAAAAAAAGGAACTTAAATTATATGCTCCCATAACTGGTAAAGTAATTCATATTACAGAAGTACCAGATATGGCATTTGCAGAAAAGATGATAGGTGATGGAGTAGCTATTGAGCCAACAAACGGTATGGTATTTGCACCATGTGATGGGAGGGTAGTACAAATATTTCCTACTAATCATGCAGTAGGTATAGAAACAAAAGATGGAATTGATATTTTAATTCATTTAGGAATAGATACTGTAGAATTACATGGAGAGGGGTTTAAAAGACTGATAGAAGAAGGACAAATCGTTACGGCTGGCACACCTTTAATCAAAATGGACCTTGATAAAATTAAAAAACAAGGAAAAGATACTATAAGTCCAATTATTATTACGACAATGGAGAATATCACAAAGTTAGATGTTGTAACTATAGAGAATGTAGAAGCAGGAAAAGATATTATTATAAAAGCACAGTTAAAATAAAAATCAATATTTATATATAAAGAACCAAGTACCTATATCCTATATCTATTTCATCATGGATAGATAATTAATTTACAGGAAAGGTACTTGGTAATGATATATAGAAAGATGTAAATTTATCGGTTTATTCTATATGATATTGCATAACTTTTAAAAAACTGGTATTATAAATATAGTATCATAAAAAATGCACACGTTAACATGGGAGGGAACAAAATGAAAAAATTTATGAATGAAGATTTTTTACTTAAAAGTCCTATGGCAGTTAAATTATATCATGATTATGCCAAAGATATGCCTATTTTTGACTATCACTGTCATTTACAACCTAAAGAAATTTGGGAAGACAAACATTTTAAAAACATTACAGAATTGTGGTTATACGGAGATCACTATAAATGGAGAGCGATGAGATTAAATGGAATTCCAGAGAAGTATATTACGGGAGATGCAGATGATTATGAGAAGTTTATAGCTTGGGCAAAGACTCTTGAACGCTGCATTGGAAATCCATTATATCATTGGACTCATTTAGAATTACAAAGATATTTTGGCATTGACACTGTTTTAAATGAAAAAACAGCACCTGAAATATGGGAAAAATGTAATGAAATTATAAATAGTGATGATTTTTCTGCACGAAAATTTCTAAATAAATTTAAAGTAGCAGCAGTAGGAACTACAGATGATCCTAGTGATTCCTTAGAATATCATGACAAAATTCAAAAAGAAGGTCAATTAAAAACAAAAGTATTACCTACTTATCGACCTGATAAAGCTATTAATATTGATGCTGCTGATTTTGCATCTTATATTCAAAAATTAGGCAAAGTAGTAGGTTATGAAATTCAAACAATAGATCAAGTATATCAAGCGTTAGCGGATCGTATGGATTACTTTGCAGAACGTGGATGTGCATTTTCGGATCATGCGCTATTAGATGTTCCTTATGCAGTAGCTTCTCAAGAAGAGTTAGATGCAATTTTACAAAAAGCATTAGACGGGCAAGCGCTAAACAAACAAGAAATAGAACAGTATAAAACAGGTGTTTTACTCTTTTTAGGAAAAGAATATACAAAGAGAAATTGGGCAATGCAACTTCATATAGGAGCTCTTCGAAATAATAGTACGATTATGTTTAATAAATTAGGTCCTGACACTGGTTATGATTCGGTTGTAGATGTTAATATTGCTCAAAAACTATCTGCATTGTTAAATGCTTTAGAAGAAAAAGAAAATCTTCCAAAAACTATTTTATATACATTAAATCCAAGTCATAACTATGTATTAGCAACGATGCTAGGTAATTTTTCTACAGATAGTATTCGTGGCAAAATGCAATTTGGATCTGGTTGGTGGTTCTGTGATCAAAAAGACGGCATGATTACGCAAATGACAGATTTAGCTAATTTAGGTCTTTTAGCTAATTTTATTGGTATGTTGACAGACTCTAGAAGCTTTTTATCCTATCCACGACATGAGTATTTTAGACGTATTTTATGTAATTTGATAGGACAATGGGCAGAAGATGGCGAAATTCCTTATGATCATGAATATTTAGGTGCGATTGTACAAGACATTTGCTTTAATAATGCAAAAGAGTATTTTGGAGTAGAATTCTAAGTTTATAAATCAAATATTGTGTATTAAAAAATAGGACAATTCCCTTCATTAACGAATTGGATCGTGATGGGATTGTCCTATTTTTATGATATAATAATAGAATATTATTTCTTTGACTTCAATAGGAGGCGAGAAAAAGTGAGTGTTACTATTAAAGATATTGCTAAGCAACTGGGTATTTCTCATACAACTGTTTCTAGAGCATTAAATAATAGTCCGTTAATTCGAGAAGAAACGAAGCAAAAAGTACAAAAGATGGCCAAAAAGATGGGGTATAGTCCTAATTATTCTGCAAAAGCATTAGTTAATGCAAGATCCTACAATATAGGATTATTTTTTTCTAGTATTGTTCATGGTACATCACCAGATTTTTTTCATGAGATTATTAAATGTGTTAGCAGTGAAATAGAAGATCAATATAATCTTGTTGTTCATGGTATTGATGTATTTTTTCAAGAGCTTCATCCTCATCATTTTGATGGGATTATATTAGTAAGTCAAAGTGAAAAAGATGATGATTTTATTCGGTCTGCTTTAGAAAAAAAGATTCCTATTGTAGTGATTAATCGAAAGGTAGAAAATTTACAAGTAACGAATATTATATCCGATGACGAAGAAGGAGTTCGATTAGGCGTTGAATATTTAATTGTTAAAGGACATCGCAATATTGGAATGATTGAAGGAAAAGAAAGTTTTGAATCTAGTGTAGAACGGAAAAAAGGATTTACAAAAGCTTTGATAAAACATGGATTATGTGTTAGACCAGAATGGTGTATTTCAGGAGATTATAGTGCCATGAGTGGTTATAAAGGAATGAAAAAATTAGTTCAACAAAAATTGCGACCTACTGCGGTGTTTTGTGCAAATGATGAAATGGCTTTTGGAGCTATGAAAGCGTTGGCTCAATTGGGCATTTCAGTTCCTTTAGACATTTCACTTTTGGGATTTGATGGAAGTTTGTTTGCCACTTATAGTACGCCCGCATTATCAACGATTCGAAAACCTATTGATGAAATGAGTAAAACAGCTGTACAGTATTTGAAAAGATTAATTAAAGGAGAAATGAATGGTCAAGTAATTTACCGAAAAACTAAATTAATTAAGGGAGAAACAATTGGTATACCGGATAGGGATCATTCTTAAAAGAATAGTTTTTTTGGATTTGCCTATACTTAAAATAGGATATAAATTGACAGATCTATTTTATATATCGCTTGATACTTATAAAAGAATCATTTCCCAATAAAAAAAGATCTATAGTAATAGTAGTATGATGGAACACTATCATAATAAACAAAGGAGGAATTTAGATGGGAACTCCAAAGACTACGTTACCCATTACCAATGAATATGGTTTTTATGAAATTCGCATGGAAAGTATTGGAGGTTTAGGGGCAAACTTAAGTGGTAAAATTTTGGGTGAATTAGGTGCTTTATACCTAGGTTTTAATAGTTCAAATTTTGCTAGTTATGGTTCAGAGAAAAAAGGAACACCTGTAAAGTCTTTTGTACGTTGGTGTGATCCTGATCAAGAAATTCGTATAAATAGTCCTGTAGAAAAACCTCATTTATTAGGATTATTTCATGAACGTTTAGTTGGTAAAGTTCCAGTAATGGCAGGTGTAGATGAAAAGAGTATTGTTGTAGTAAATACAGAACTTGATGTAGATGAATTACGAGATCAATTGAAAATGCATGCAGGAACTTTGGTGTGTGTAGATGCTTTAAATATTGCCATAGAAACAAAAACTCGTGTAAATATGGTTATGTTAGGTGCTATGGCGAAAGCTTCTGGATTCATTCCTTTGGAAACATTGAAACAAGTTGTTATTGATACGATTGGAGATCGATATCCTAAAGCCTTACCGGGAAATTTAGAAGGATTAGAAAGAGGATATGCAGAAATTGAATCTAAGGTATTTAAGAATGATGGAAAATATCCGTATCAAGAATACAAAGAAGTAAAGAGAGAATGGGGTTATGATAATGCCCCTATTGGTGGAGTTAATCCTAATTTTGGAAGTATGATTAGTAATGATATGACTGCAACAAGAGAAGGATTTATTCCAGTATTTAACAAAGAAGCTTGTATTAATTGTGGTATGTGTGATACTACTTGTCCCGATATGGTATTTCAATTTGTTATGGGTGAGTATAAAGGAAAGCCTTCTATGGTAAATCTAGGGCCAGACTACCATCACTGCAAAGGATGTTTACGTTGTGTAGAAGCCTGTCCAACAGATGCTTTGACTGTAGGGATTGAAAGAGAACATGAAGATACAATGTGGGATATACATGTACGTAATAAAGATCTAATTGTAGATAACATGGAATTTGAAGATGCAGGAGTAAGTGGATGGGTCGACTCTGAATCTATATACAATAAGTTGGATTAGATAAAAATATCGTAATAAATACAAATAGAGGAGGTAGTCAAATCATGGTTGAACAAAAGATAGTATTTGATAGTGGAAATCAATTAGCAGCCTATGCGGCAAAACAAATTAATTATCATATAATGGGATATTATCCAATCACTCCTTCTACAGAAGTAGCAGAATATTTAGATAGTTTAAAGTCTGAGGGAGAACATGAAATTGTAATGATCCCAGGAGATGGAGAACATGGTGCAGCAGGTATTTGCTATGGTGCTACAACAGGTGGTGGACGTGTTTTTAATGCTACATCTGCTAACGGACTTTTATATGCATTGGAACAATTACCTGTACAATCAGGAACTCGGCTTCCTATGGTTTTAAATATAGCTTGTAGAAGTGTATCAGGTCCTTTATCGATTAAAGGGGATCATAGTGATATTATGTATACTTTAAATACTGGCTGGATCATTTTTTTTGCAAAAGATCCTCAACGTGTATATGATATGAACCTTTGTGCACTTAAAGTTGCAGAAACGGTCAAACTTCCCATTATTGTTGCATATGATGGTTTCTTTACGAGCCATCAAAAACGAAGAACGAAGGTAATTGCCAATGATCAAGATGTTCTGGACTTTATTGGAGAATATGAAGCAGAATATCACGCGTTAGATAAAGATCATCCTGTTACGATAGGTTCTTATATGAATGAACCGGATTTAATGAATAATAAATTTCAACTTCATCTCGCAATGGAGGAAGCAAGAACAGTAATACCAGAGGTATTTGCTGAATTTGGTAAGTTGACAGGTCGTACTTATACTATGGTGGAAGGCTATCATATGGAAGATGCAGAAGCAGCTTTGTTTGTTATTGGTTCTAGTTATGATACAGCTTGTATGGCAGTAGATCAATTACGTAAAGAAGGTAAAAAGATAGGCGTATTTACTACTAATGTTCTTCGACCTTGGCCTAAAAGAGAACTGTATGAAATGGCAAAAAATACAAAAGCTATTATTGTAGCGGATCGTCAAGATAGCTATGGTGCTGGGGGAGGAAATATGTCCCTAGAGCTAAAAGCAACTTTGCAAGATTATCGTGCGGATATTGAAGTAGTTAGTTTGATATATGGTCTTAGTGGTAAAGACTTTTATATAGAAGATGCCATTGAAATGTTACATCGAGCTTATGAGATCGCTCAAAAAGGAAAGACAGAGAAGAAATTTGATTATTATGGACACTATAAAGGAGTAGAAGGGTACGATCCACAACAGTACTTTAACCCTATCACAGAAGAAGAATCGACTCCTGGTACTACAACCCCTATCTTTAATGAAGAAACAGGGAAAATAGATGTCAAAGGCGGTATGATAAAAAATACAACGATAATGCCTAAACGTTTAACAGGTGGGCATGGTGCTTGTCCTGGGTGTGGTATTCCTGTAAATGTTAATCTTTTATTAAAAGGAATAGAAGGTAATGTCGTTCTATTATTCCATACTGGTTGTGGAATGGTTGTTACTACAGGATATCCTAAAACAGCATTTCGTGTAAGTTATGTGCATAACTTATTCCAAAATGGAGCAGCAACTCTATCCGGATTAGTAGAAATGTTTCATGAACGTCAACGTCGTGGAGAAATTCCGGAAGGAGATGATTTTACTTTCATCATGATTAGTGGTGATGGAGGTATGGATATTGGAATGGGACCTGCCATTGGTGCAGCACTTCGTAATCATCGTATGATTATTATGGAATATGATAATGGTGGTTATATGAATACAGGATATCAATTATCGTATTCTACGCCTAAAGGTGCTAAAACATCTACATCAGGCGTAGGTAAGGCACAAAGAGGAAAAGCAACTTTTCATAAAGATACACCACAAATTTTTGCAGCAACAGGTATTCCTTATATTGCAACGGTAGCAGAAAGTCATCCTACTGATTTTATAAAAAAGGCTGCTAAAGCACAGAAATATGCAAATGAATATGGTTTGTCTTATATAAAAGCATTATCTGCTTGTCCACTAAATTGGGGAGCTAAGCCAAGATATCAAAGAAGTATTATTGAAGCAGGAGTAAATAGCTGCTACCATCCTCTTTATGAAATTGAGCAAGGAATTACTACGATTACTTATAACCCAGAAACAAGAGATAAGAAAATTCCTCTTATTGATTTTTATAATACGATGGGAAGAACAAAACATATGATGTCTCCAGATTTTGAAGATATTGTAGAAGAATCTCAACGGGAAGTAGATCGTAGATGGGAAAGATTAAAAGCAAAACACGATAATCCT
>JAAYSE010000098.1 GCA_012524135.1 Candidatus Epulonipiscium sp.
ATTAGGCGAAGAATGAGAAAAAGAGAAATCAGAAATGATTTAAACCTTTAAATTAATACAAATGTGATAAAATTCAATAAAAAAACTCAATAAGTATAAAAAATGCATAATAAAAGATAATTTTATAAATTATTTATATAATTATTGACAAAATTATTAAATAGTTATATATTATAAATAGGATATAAATAATATTTTTTTAGCTAGTAGTTTAATCGTTTAAATAAATTTGAAATATCTCAATCAAAAGATAAAAAGTATATGGAGTTTTATCTTAAACGGTTAAACCATTTACAATTATTACAAAGGGAGGTTTTTTTATGAAAACAAAGAAAGTATTGACGTTACTATTGACAGCGGTAATGGTATGCAGTACATTATTTGGATGTTCTAATGACTCGAAAAATGTAAATACGGCGGATAATTCCACAGTTACAAGCTCTAAAAAAGATTCGAAGTCAACTAGTAAAACCTCGGGAGAGAAAATTACAATTGCAACATGGAATGAACCGCATCAAGATGAAGAACTAGATATGTTTAGACAATGTGAAAAAGCAACGGGTATTGATTTGGAGATAACGGTAATTCCTGAAAGTGATTATTCATCAAAATTGAATCAGATGATTGCTACAAAAGATGACTCTATTGATATTTATATTATATGGGAGAATGATATTGCTAATTTTGCTCAAGTGGGTGGTATAATCCCTTTCGATGATTATCTTAGTAATTCGGATATTAAAACGGATGAATTTATTGATGCTGTAGCAAAGTTATCCAATGGTTTAGGTGGAACATATGGTTTGCCATGGTGTGCAGCTACAGAACTATTATATTATAATCAGGATATGTTTGATGAAGCGGGTATTGGTTATCCATCTAATGATTGGGATTATGAAGATTTTAAGATAGCTGCAGAAAAATTAACACAAAAAAATAATGGAACTACAAATGTTTATGGTTGTACACTTCCTAACACCCAGACTTGGTGGGCAGGTATAGGTGGAGCTGGGGATCAGGTTTATGATCCATCCAATGGTCAAATGGTAATTGGAGATGGAGCGGTTAAATTTATTACAGATTGTGCAGAGATGGTTAGTAAAGGTATTATGCCAGAACCATCATCCGATACAGCAGATCTTTTTGCAGCAGGCAAGGCAGCTATGAGTTGGCAAGGAAGTTGGAATATAGGTACTTATGGTGGAGATCTTGACTTTAACTGGGATATTGCAACTATTCCAACAGATCAAGTTAAGTATAATACTCTACATACAGGTTTCTATAGCATTAATGCACAGAGTAAAAATCCAGAGAAAGCGTTTGAAGTTATAGAATATCTGATGGGAGAAGAGGGTCAAAAACTGAACTCGAAGGCAAGTGGTAATCCATCTGCTATTATATCTATAGCAGATAAGGGGGCTTGGAAAGTGGAAAGTGCTACTACAGTTGATAATTGGGAGGCTATAACAGATTCGCTTGCTGCAGGTGTATTTGGATATACTTGTTTACCAGCAGGAGTTACAAATAATGCTATTAGTGAATTTAATACAGCAGTATTAGGACAAAAAACTCCACAGGAAGCTGTTGATAATGCGTTACAATATGCAAAAGAGACGATAGGCTATTAATAAATTTGGTTTTGACTAGATTAAAAATAAATAAAACTACTATATTAAAGGGCGGACTCTCTTTATGGGGGGCCCGCCTTATATATAAATAATATCGTCGATGTTTTGCAAGGAGGCATTATTATGAAACATAAAAAGTTAAAAAATAATCTTACGGCATATGCTTTTTGTTTACCATGGTTTATTGGATTTATAGTGTTTACTTTTTTTCCTATTGTTTTTATGTTTGTAGTTAGTTTAACTAATCGTAAATTAAATGGACTCTCGAATTTTATAGGTTTTGCGAATTATGTGAACATGTTTAAGAGTCCAACATTTTGGAATTCATTTAAAGTTACATTATTTTTTACTATTGTAATGATGATTGTAACTACGATTTGGGCAGTTATTATGGCTATGCTTTTGAATTATAAACAAAGATTAAATGGCATATTTCAATTCTGTTATTTCCTGCCTTCTGTAGTACCTACTATTGCATTGGCATATACTTTTCGTACGATTTTCGGTAAAGAAGCGGGATTATTAAATGCCATTATTTCCATGTTTACAAAAGAAACAGTAACAATTAATTGGTTATATGATACTCAAACGGTATATTTAGCTGTATTCTTTATTACTTTATTTACATATAATACTGGACAGATGATGTTAATTTTTAGAGCTGGATTGAATGATGTTCCAATTCAATTATATGAGGCGTGTGATATGGATGGTGGAGGAGCATTAACAAAGTTTTTCTATATAACCCTTCCTATGATTTCGCCTATTGTATTGTTTAATTCAGTGATGGGGTGTATTAGTGCTTTAAATGGATCTTTTGCCTTATTATATCCATTAACTGGGGAGAGTGGAGATCCTAATGGCATGACGCAAGTTCTAAGTCTTTTAATTTATAAAGAAGCATTTAGTAATATGAAGGTCGGTTATGCTTGTGCATTATCGGTAGTATTATTTTTTATTGCTTGTAGTTTTGGAATTGGCATATTTATGGTTTCTAAAAAAGTGGTTTATTATGAGAACTAAGGGGGAAAAGACTATGAATATAGCAAAAATGAAGAAACATATGGTTGAAATACTTATTTATATTATTAAAATTCTTGTTGCTATCATAATGTTTTCTCCAATTATATGGGTATTTTCCGGATCCTTTAAAACCTTGACAGAATTTACAACCTCATCTAACATTATTCCTAAGAATTTAACATTAGAAAACTTTGAATATATCTTTACAAAATCTAACTATTTCATCTATGTACGTAATACAGTGATTCTTATGCTAGGGACAACAATAGGAACACTGATTTCATCCTCTTTGGTTGCGTATCCTCTTGCAAGAATGGAGTTTACAGGTAAGAATATTATTTTTGCAATTATTATAGGTACGATGATGATACCCAATATTGCACTTATTATTCCTCAGTATATTATGTTCGGTAAAATAGGATGGCTAGATTCTTTGCTTCCCATGATTATTCCCGCATATTTTGCTTATCCTTATAATGTATTTTTATTTCGCCAGTATTTTCGTTCTATACCTAAAGAATTAGATGAAGCAGCTACGATTGATGGTTGTACAAAAGTGGGTGTGTTTTTTAAAATACTTGTACCTATTACAAAGTCTACTTTTGCTACTATTGGAATTCTATCCTGTGTATTTTGGTGGAATGAGTTAACACAGCCGGTTTTCTTTATTAATAGTGATAAATGGCGAACACTAACAATGGCTTTAATGACATCATTTATGTATACTTCGGGTAATGCATTTGTAATAAATTGGCCTTCTATTATGGCAGCATCAGCTCTTATGATTATTCCGCCTATGTTACTTTATCTATTTGGTTCAAAATATCTAGTAGAGGGTATAAAGACATCAGGATTAAAAGGTTGATATATTATTCTCTAAAGAGGAGGCTATTGTGATGACATTAAAAGAAATAGCAGCTATGGCAGGTGTTTCAGTAGCTACAGTATCTTATGTACTGAATAATACTGCTCAGGTAAGTGATGAAACTAGACAAAAAGTTGAAAAGATTATTAAAGAGACAGGCTATCGTTCTAATATTTTAGCAAAAAGTCTTAGAAAAAATGAATCTCGTCTAATTGGAGTTATTGTGGAAGATGTTACAGTATGGCATACGGCATATATTATTGATGGTATTAATGAAATTGCAGAAGCAAGAGGTTACAATATTATATTAAGTAATCTTAGACTTCTTAGTAAAATTGAATCTCAATTCGAGCATATATCGATATTTAAAAAAGAGATAGATAAAGTGGTAGATGTATTAATTGGGATGCAAGTTGATGGAATTATCTATGTCGGTATGCATGACCGTAAAATTAACGATATACTTCATGACATGAAAAAACCAGTGGTTTATTGTTATTGTTACACAGATGGAGAAAGATCTTCTGTACGTTATAGTAATGAAAAATCAGAGTATCAATTAACTCAAATGCTTATTCAGTCTGGACATAGGAACTTTGGTGTAATTTATGGTCTAAAAGAATCGGAGCCAGCTAAATTACGCTTTAAAGGATTAAAAAAAGCATTGGATGAAGCGGATATTGAATTAAAATCAGAAAATATTGTATATGGAAATTGGACATACAAAGATGGAAAAGAGGCAGGCAAGAAACTTTTAAATAAAAAAGATTATCCTCATGCTATTATAGCGATGAATGATGATATGGCAGTAGGTGCCAATGATGCAGCAAAAGAACTTGGAATAAGGATTCCTGATGATGTTTCAATAATAGGATTTGATAATGCTGATATTGTACATTATGTATCACCTAAAATTACAACGGTTGACAGGCCTCTTCAAGAAATGGGGTATCGTTCTATGGAGCTACTACTTGATAGTATTAGTGGCGCCAGTGTGGGAGATGTCAATATTACTTTACCTTGTGCATTGGTAGAAGGAGAATCGGTAAAGAAACGAAATTAATGTACATGAATCAACAAGTATTTGATTCTAAAAAGAAATATATTGGAAGAGATGGTGAAGAAAATGCTAAATAAAAGACTAAAAAATATCGATTTAAAAAAGATTAAATTTCATGATTCATTTTGGAATAGATATATAGATTTAGTTGATGATGTGATTTTACCATTTCAATGGGAGTTAATAAATGATAATGTTGAAAATGCAGAAAAAAGTTATTGTATTCAAAATTTTCATGTTGCTTGTGGAGATATAGAAGGAGAACATCAAGGAGTAGTGTTTCAAGATACAGATTTAGCAAAATGGCTAGAGGCTGTTGCATATTCTATTGCGAAAAAAAGTAATCCAAAATTGGAGTCTATTGCAGATAAAGCAATTGATTTAATTGCGAGGGCTCAGTGCGAAGATGGATATTTAAATACATATTATACTATTACACGAAAACCTAGATGGTCTAATTTATATGAGGGACATGAATTATATACGGCAGGTCATATGATAGAAGCTGCTGTAGCTTACTATGAAGCAACGGGAAAGAAAAAGTTTCTTGGGGTTGTCTGTAGGTTTGCAGATTATATGTGCGAAGTATTTGGAGAAGAAGAGGGTAAAATTTGTGGTTACCCAGGACATCCAGAAGTAGAATTGGCTTTAGTAAAGCTTTATAATGTAACAGGAATAAGAAGATATTTAGAACTTGCTAATTATTTTGTACGTACAAGAGGAAAAGAACCCAATTATTTTCTTAGTGAAGATTCTTTCAAAAATCAGAATTTTATTTTCCCTGAATTTAAGTATTTTGATTTAAAATATAGTCAATCACATCAACCAATTCACAAACAAGTTACTGCGGAGGGTCATGCTGTACGTGCCGTTTATCTTTATAGTGCAATGGCAGATCTCGCTTTTGAATATCAAGATGAAGAGTTATTAAAACAATGTGATATCATTTGGAATAATATAGTAGAAAAGAAAATGTATATTACTGGGAGTATTGGATCCGCAGCTTTCGGAGAACGTTTCACTACAGATTATGATTTACCTAATAACACCAACTATTCAGAGTCTTGTGCCACTGTTGGTCTTGCAATGTTTTCTAATCGAATGTTTCAAATCACTAAAGATGGAAAATATATGGATATTGTAGAAAAAGCATTATATAACACTTTATTAGCTGGTATTGCTATGGATGGAAAACACTTCTTTTATGTTAATCCCTTAGAAGTAGTTCCAAAAATTGTTGAGAATAATCCGACAATGCGTCATGTAAAAACAAATAGGCAGTTATGGTTTGGAGTAGCATGTTGTCCGCCTAATATAGCGCGTACACTTGCATCTTTAGGTAATTACACTTATGCAATGGAAGGAAATTCACTTTACATAAATTTATTTATTAGTAGTAAGCTTGAAGCAAACTTAGATTCTGGTAAGGTAATATTGGATTTAAATTCAAATTATCTGAAAGATGGAGAAATAACATTATTGGTAAATCCAGAGAATGAAAATCAAGAGTTTACCATAGCATTACGTAAGCCATCTTTTACAAAAAATGCAACTATAAAAGTCAATGGTATTGTAAATAAATATCATTTTGATAAAGGCTATATGTATTTCAATAGAAAGTGGAAAACAGGAGATACAATTACACTAAATCTTGATGTATCTTTCCGTTATGTTAGAAGTAATCCAAGAGTTCGAGATAATATTGGTAAAGTGAGCCTGATGAAAGGACCCTTAGTATATTGTTTAGAAGAAATCGATAATGGTCCTTATTTATCGTCTATAAAAATTGATACTTCTATAATACCAAAAGAGAAATACAATCAAACATTACTTGGGGGAACAATGTGTGGATTATTACAAGGTATGCGTATTGATTATTCAAAGACGGGTGATAAACTTTATGATGAAAAAAAACCAATTTATGTAGAAGATACATTTCTTGCAGTTCCTTATTGTTGTTGGAATAATCGAGGTAAAGGCGAAATGCTTGTTTGGATGCGTGAAAAATAAATTAAAACTTAATGAACTGAAGAATATAAAAGTATAACTAGAATTGCTGGAAAGTTTTAAGAAATAGAAAATATTCTTATTTTATTGAAAAAAGTGGCCTTTAATGATATTATTAATTATAGTAATAATAAGTTCATGAATACTATTTATATACTTAAGGGGGTAAAACAATGTCAAAAGTTATGAAGACAATGGATGGAAATACAGCAGCAGCATATGTTTCTTATGCATTTACTGAAGTTGCTGGAATTTTCCCAATTACGCCATCTTCACCTATGGCTGAACATGTTGATGAATGGGCAGCTAATGGTAAAAAAAATATTTTTGGGCAAGAACCTAAAGTTGTTGAAATGCAATCTGAAGGAGGAGCTTCTGGAACTTTCCATGGTTCTTTAGCAGCTGGTGCATTAACAACAACTTATACGGCTTCACAAGGATTACTTCTAATGATTCCTAATATGTATAAAGTAGCAGGAGAATTATTACCTGGAGTAATGCATGTAAGTGCTCGTGCTCTTGCAAGTCATGCACTTTCTATTTTTGGAGATCATTCAGATGTTATGGCATGTCGTCAAACAGGTTTTGCTATGCTTGCATCAACCAATGTGCAAGAAGTAATGGATTTAGCGGGGGTAGCTCATCTTAGTGCGATTAAAGGAAGAGTTCCTTTTATTCATTTCTTTGATGGATTTAGAACATCTCATGAAATTCAAAAGGTTGAAGTAATTGATTATGAAGAATTTAAGCGATTAATCGATATGGACGCTGTAAGAAAGTTTAGGAAGAATGCTTTAAATCCTGAGCATCCTGTACTTAGAGGAACAGCTCAAAATCCGGATATATTTTTCCAAGCAAGAGAAGCATGTAATCCATTCTATAATAACCTTCCTGCTATTGTAGAAGAATATATGAATGAAATCAATAAAATTACAGGAAGAAATTACGGACTATTCAATTATTATGGAGCACCGGATGCAGATCGAGTAATCATTGCTATGGGTTCGGTAGTAGATACTATTGAAGAAGTAGTAGATCACTTGAATAGCAAAGGAGAGAAAGTTGGTCTTATTAAAGTCCGTTTATATAGACCTTTTTCCATCGAACATTTCTTAAAACAAATGCCTGCTACAGTTAAAAAAGTAGCTGTATTGGATAGAACAAAAGAACCAGGAGCTATTGGTGAACCTCTATACCTTGATGTTTGTTCTGCATATATTGATAAACAAGATCATCCAGTGATTGTAGGAGGACGTTATGGTTTAGGATCGAAAGATACAACTCCTGCTCAAATTGCAGCAGTTTTTGATAATCTTAAATCCGATACTCCTAAAAACAACTTTACAATTGGTATCGTAGATGATGTTACCTTCCATTCTCTTCCTACTGGAGATGAATTAGATGTAGCAGGTAAAGATACAATTAGTTGTAAGTTCTGGGGACTTGGTTCTGATGGAACAGTAGGCGCAAATAAAAACTCCATTAAAATTATTGGAGACCATACGGATATGTATGTGCAAGCGTACTTTGATTATGACTCCAAGAAATCAGGAGGCGTAACGATATCTCACCTTCGTTTCGGAAAAGACCCAATTCGATCCACCTATTTAATCAATAAAGCTAATTTTGTTGCATGCCATAATGCATCTTATGTAAATAAGTATGATATGGTATCCGATTTAAAAGAAGGTGGAACTTTCTTATTAAACTGTAGTTGGGATTTGGAAGAATTAGAACAAAAACTTCCTTCAAAAATGAAGAAAATTATTGCAGAAAGAAATATTAAATTCTATACTATTGATGGTGTCTCTATTGCTAAAGAAATTGGACTTGGAAATCGTGTAAATACGGTATTACAAGCAGCATTCTTCAAATTAGCTGATATTGTTCCTATTGATGATGCGATAAAATATATGAAAAAAGCAATTGTAGATTCTTATGGTAAAAAAGGTGAAAAGATTGTGAACATGAACTATGCTGCTGTGGATAAAGGAGTAGAAGGATTTGTGGAAGTGAAAGTTCCAGCTCATTGGGCTAATGCTTCTGCAGAAGAAGAAGCCGCAGTTGCAAAAGATGTTCCAGAATTTGTCAGAACAATCCAAGAACCTGTAAATAGACAAGAAGGAAATAAACTTCCTGTTAGTGCTTTTATTGGAAGAGAAGATGGAACATTCCCACAAGGTACTTCTAAATATGAAAAAAGAGGTATTGCAGTAGAAGTTCCAGAATGGCAGATTGATAACTGTATCCAATGTAATCAATGTTCCTATGTATGTCCTCATGCTGCAATTCGTCCTTTCTTAGTAAATGAAGAGGAAGAAAAAAATGCACCTGAAGGATTTAAAACAAAGAAAGCTATTGGAAAAGGATTGGGAGATTACAAATATAAAATTCAAGTAGATGTTTTAGATTGTACAGGTTGTGGAAACTGTGCTCAGGTTTGTCCAGCAAAAGGAAAAGCTTTAGTGATGAAACCTATTGAAACACAAACTTCTCAAATTGAAAATTGGGAATATGCTATGAGTTTATCAAAGAAGGAAAATCCTTTAAACATTGGCACTGTAAAAGGAAGCCAATTTGAACAACCATTGCTTGAGTTCTCCGGAGCTTGTGCTGGATGTGGAGAAACACCTTATGCTAAACTAGTAACGCAATTATTTGGAGATAGAATGTATATCGCCAATGCTACAGGATGTTCTTCTATTTGGGCAGGTAGTGCACCATCTACTCCATATACAACCAATGAAAAGGGTCATGGACCAGCATGGGCAAACTCTTTATTCGAAGATAATGCAGAATTCGGATTTGGTATGTATTTAGCAGTAAAACAAATAAGAAGTAGAATAAAAGATATAGCAGAAGAAGTTCAAAGTTTGAATGTTTCTGATGAAATCAAAGCTGCATTTAAAGATTGGACAGATAATATGGATAATGCAGCAGGTTCAAAGAAAGCTACATTAACATTATTACCATTATTACAAGCATATAATGGCAATGATGAAAAGGTGAAAGAATTATTTGAAGAAGTTCTTGATAAGAAAGAATTCTTAGTTAAGAAGTCACAATGGATCTTTGGTGGAGATGGATGGGCTTACGATATTGGATTTGGTGGCTTAGACCATGTATTAGCTTCAGGAGAAGATGTAAATATTCTTGTATTGGATACAGAAGTATATTCTAATACAGGAGGACAATCATCAAAAGCTACACCAACAGGTTCTGTTGCTAAATTTGCGGCATCTGGTAAGCCAATTAAGAAAAAAGATCTTGGAAGAATGATGATGACGTATGGATATGTTTATGTAGCACAAGTAGCTATGGGAGCAAATCAAAATCAATTGATTAAAGCTCTAATAGAAGCAGAAAGCTATCCAGGACCATCATTAGTTATAGCTTATGCTCCATGTATAAATCATGGAATAAAAGCAGGAATGGGCTGTACTCAAGCGGAAACAAAGAAAGCTGTAGAAGCTGGTTATTGGCATCTATATAGATACAATCCTCTTTTAAGAGAAGAAGGAAAAAATCCGTTTATTTTAGATTCAAAGGCACCAACCGGTGACTATAAAGAGTATATTATGGGTGAAGTAAGATATTCATCACTTACAAGAACCTTCCCTGAAATAGCGGAAAAGCTCTTTGACAAATCAGAAAAAGATGCGAAAGAAAGATTAGAATCCTATCAAAAATTAGCAGATATGCAGTAAGATAGGTAGTAAATAAACAAAAAAGTTCTGTGTTAAAACACAGGACTTTTTTGTCTATTTTCAATATTTTTATAATAAGATAGAATAATAGTAATAATAAATTTAACTTTTCTTACTATTCAAACTAAAGGAAAGGACGGATATAATATGGATATGATTAACAAGATGAAACAAATGAGTATAAAAAAAGTATACGATTATCTTGACAAAGATCCAGATAAAAATATTCCTAAATTAATGGACTGGGTAGATAGATTTGCAAGCAAGGATCTTTTTGCAAGCCAACGAAAAGTCTTTCGCGAAGTGATTGAAAATCCAGATAATAACTGGTATCAGTTGATGAAAAGTTTATGGACAGATATTGATAAAGATGTACGAAAGAAATTATTTGAAAATTTTATTTTAAATGCTAGTTTAATAGGTTGGCAAAGACAAGATGAATGTAGAGAAAAATATAACTGCAATATTCCATGGGCTATTTTGATGGATCCTACATCTGCTTGTAATCTTCAGTGTATTGGATGTTGGGCAGCTGAATATGGCGATAAATTAAGTATGGATTATGAAATGCTAGATAATATTATTAATCAAGGTAAAGAACTTGGTGTTTATTTTTATATTTATTCAGGTGGAGAGCCATTAGTTCGAAAAAAAGATATTATTTCACTTTGCGAAAAACATACAGATTGTGTGTTTCTCTCCTTTACGAATGGAACGTTAATAGATGAGGCATTTGCTGATGAAATG
>JAAYSE010000099.1 GCA_012524135.1 Candidatus Epulonipiscium sp.
AAAAAAGGGCAAAAGCTCTTTTTTTTGCTTATTTTTTTATAAAAGAGATACATAATAAACATATAATATAATTATTTGTTAAATTTCCTATAAAATCGAAATAATAGTTGTTAATGATGGATAGTAAGGATATAATATAATATAGGTATTTGGGAAAAAGTAGCATGTAAAAAGAGAAGAGTATATATTTCACTTACATGCCAAGGGGTGGGATTTTGAGAGCAATACAAAAAAGATTTTATATGTTGGGATTTTTATTAGTACTCACTATTTTAGTTGGTTTATTAATTCAATATCAGTATTTAAATCAAAGGATTATCAACGATCAACAAGAAAGTAGCATTGCAACGAGTGAATATTTAAGAAATGAAATTAATAGTCAGATACAGTACCATATTCAATCAGTGAACGCAATTGCAGAATTTATAGACATTCGACAAGCAATGAAAAAGGAATCTCTGGAGTTTTTTAAAAGAATGATTTTGTATAATCCTTCTATCCAATCTATTTATTATACAGATAAAAATGGGCAATTACTTTCTAGTGATGGTTGGATTCCACCAGAGGATTATAATATTAAGAGGAGACCATGGTATATAAAAGCAGTCCAAGAAAAAAAATTGATTATTTCAGAAATGTATCGTAACTCATTATATAATGATCTTATTATTACGATAGCTAAACCGATATATCAATCGGAAAATCATCAGTTTTTAGGAGTGGTAGCTGCAGATATTACTATGGAAGAAATTGTTAAAATGGTAGATCAAGAACGCATTAAGGGAATAGGATATTCTTTTTTAATGGATGGTTCTGGGCATATACTCGCTCATCCTAAATATAATTATCAAGAGGAATTAGAGGTTATTTCTTTAGGTCAGATGAATAAAGAACTTTATGAACAAATGCGTATGACAAAAACAGGAGAACACGAGGTTATTTTAGATGGTATTAAAGGATATTTAACATATCAGCCTATTGAACAAACGGATTGGACGATTGTAAGTTTTATATGTAATGATCCAGCACTACAAAATATTAAATATTTATGGAAGGTTTTCTTGATAACTTTGTTTTTTTTAATGTTTCTTGTTTTTTATTTTAATTATTTACAAAAAAAATATTTTTTAACACCAATTTTTCGTTTAGAAGAAGATATTGAAAATATTGATATTGAAAATAATTTAGGATATCGTGTACCTCTTATTCAACATAGTCCTTTTATTGAACTTCGAAAGTCTATTAATTTTGTTCTTGATACAGTTCAAGAACTTTTTGAACAACTGCAACAAGATGAAGAAGAATTAGTGGCACAAAACGAAGAGTTGAAAGATGCTTATCAACAATTAGTAGTTTTGGATGAAGAAGTGATGAAAAACTATATTAAATTAATGGAATCAGAAGAACAGTTACAAAAAGCCTTAGATCAAAATAATGCGATCATGCAAGCAATACCCGATATTTTATTTATCGTAAATGATGAAGGTCTAGTCATGGATATTCAAGCACCTAGTCAAACTCAATTTTCCTTAAAAAAACCAGAATTTTTAAATAAAAAGATAGAAGAAGTATTACCATCAAATATATTAAATATGGTAAAGAAAAAAATAGAAAAAGTTTTACAATATGGTCAAATAGAAAGTTGTGAGTATGAGTTAGATGTACCAGGTGGAACAAGTC
>JAAYSE010000100.1 GCA_012524135.1 Candidatus Epulonipiscium sp.
AAAAAGTAAAAAGTTAGATCAGATGGTAGATTCTTTACGAGAAAAATATGGATATGATATTTTACAAAGAGCGTCCACAATAGAAAATGATAGATAGATAAAAAATAGGGGTGGGGAATGATGAATATACAGCAGGGGGTTTGAGAGTTATTTTTAATTCCCTTATATACCAAAGATACAATTATTGGTTTAATTCTTTTCACTTTGCTTTATACAATGGCTCATAGTTTGTCTTCTTTTATTGCCCCTGCAGCGTCTAATTGGATAGTAGACTTGACTCCTTCCACTATGCGAGGCAATTATTTTTCTAGGAAAGATGCTATTTCTTTAGCGGATGTAACCATTATTACTTTAGGGATGGGACGAATTCTTGATTTTTTTAAAGGACAAAATAATGAATATGGTGGTTTTTTGGTTATTGCTATTACAGTAATGATTTTAGCCATTGTAAATGGTATACTTTTATCCATTATTAAAGAACCATCCATCAAACAAAATTCAGAATCTATCCGTATTAAGGATGTGTTGGTTACTCCTTTACAGAGTGTAGGATTTCAAAAAGTGATTATACTTTTTGTTATATGGAATATTGGTTTACAAATAGCAGGACCTTTTTTTTCTGTATATATGGTTACTGGATTAAAGTTAGAATATACTTATATTATGGCTATTGGAGTTTTAGCCTCTTTAGTCCGTGTTTTTGTAACGCCTTTTTGGGGAAGATTAGCAAATAAAAAATCTTGGTTTTTTTCTACAAAAATGTCTATTGGTCTATTATCGATGGTTCACTTTTTATGGATTTTTGTTGTTCCTACTACTGCCCGATTTCTAATTCCTGTTTTACAGGTGGTTAGTGGAATGGCTTGGGCTGGTATAGGAATTTCTTTGTTTAATATTCAATTTTTATTTGCCAAACGAGAAGGACGTACGATGTATTTAGGATTAAATGCTGCTATTGGTGGAATAGCTGGATTTACGAGCACTTGGATTGGATCTAAAATTGTAGGTTCACTAGAAGGACAAAATTATTCATTCGGTTGGTTTCATATAGGTAATATGCAAATCGTATTTGCTTTATCAGGAATTATTTTATTTTTCTGTGCTTTATTTGTAAAATTTTATATTGAAAAAGCTAATGATCCTATAGAAGTAGAGTAAGTTACTTTATAGTTATTGATTGTATTGTGTTCATGTTTAAAAACATAAAATTAGCAAGAAAGGAGGGAGTTACCAAAAAACTAATAATAAATAGTTTTTGGTAACAGATATATGCGTATTTTACATACAGGGGATTGGCATCTGGGAAAAAATTTAGAGGGAAATGAAAGAATAAAAGAACAAGAACAATTTATCGAAGAGTTAGTTGGTATTGTGGAAGAGAATCAAGTACAGATGATTTTAGTAGCAGGAGATGTTTATGATCATAGTAATCCACCAGCTAAGGCAGAGCAGCTTTTTTATAAAGCACTCAAACAATTAAATAATAAAGGAGAACGGATAGTAGTTGTGATTGCGGGAAATCATGATCAGCCAGAACGTTTGACCGCTTCGGTTCCTCTTTTGTATGAAGAAGGGATTTTTTTATTAGGAACATTTCATGATAGGATTCCAGCTGGTAAATATCCTAATTTTACAATTCATCAATCCGGGAAAGGATATATGGAAATAGAATTTCAAGGAGAACGAGTAATGTTGTTGACATTACCATATCCGAGCGAGAAGCGTTTGAATGAAATTTTTACGGAAGAGATAGAAGAAGAGGTTCAACAAAAAGCATATTCTAAACGTATTGGAGAATTATTACAAGAATTATCTACTCATTATAGAGAAGATACAATCAATCTTTGTGTTTCACATTTATATTTAGGAGGAGGACAAGAGTCAGAATCAGAAAGACCTATTCAATTAGGAGGAAGTTTAGCGGTACATATTGATGAATTTCCTCAAGACGCACAATATATTGCTTTAGGACATCTTCATCGTCCACAAGTAATAAAAGGAAGTCAAGTTAACGCATATTATGCAGGTTCTCCTATTCAATATAGCAAGAGTGAAATTGCTTATGGAAAGTCTGTTTATATTGCAGATCTTTCTCCTGGTCAAAAAGCAGAAGTGAGGAAAGTTTTTTTACATAATTATAAACCTATTGAAGTTTGGGAATGTAAGAGTATAGAAGAAGCTTTACAAAAGTGTGAAGAATATCAAGATCAAAATAACTGGGTATACCTGGAAATTGAAACGGATCGTGTGCTTCAACAAGAAGAGATTAAAAGTCTAAGGCGAATAAAAAAAGATATTATAGAAATTGTCCCCAAATTTAAAAATGTAGAAAAAGAAGGATTTGAATATGAAGATCCTATGAATAAAACAATGGAACAATTGTTTTGTGAATTTTATAGAAGTCAAAAACAAGTAGATCCAACGAATGAAATGGTTGATTTATTTTTAGGTATCATGCAGGAAGAAAAGGGGGAAGAAAATGAGACCACTACAGCTTAAGATAGAAGGTTTAAATAGTATTATAGAAGAACAAATTATTCCTTTTGAAACTTTAATTTCTAAAGGATTATTTGGTATTTTTGGTCCGACAGGTAGTGGTAAATCTACAATTTTAGATGGTATGATTTTAGCTTTATATGGAGAAATACCTCGTAGCTCTAAAAGACAGGCAAAAGATTTTATTAATTCTGAATGTAATCAGTTATCAGTTTCATATACGTTTGCTCTGCATCAAGAAAATAGAGAAGAAGTATATGTAGTGGAAAGAAATATTAAAAGAGAAAATCAAAGTTATCGAACCACGTTAGCACGCCTTTATCAAAGAAATTCAGAAGGAAAAAACACGGTCATTAGTGAAGGTGTTTATCAAGTGGGAGAATCGATTCAAGATTTAATTGGACTTACTATGGAGGATTTTACTCGATCTGTAGTATTGCCTCAAGGACAATTTAGTGATTTCCTTAAATTATCAGGAAGCGATCGAAGAAATATGTTAGAACGACTTTTTGGCTTAGAAGAATATGGTCAAAAATTAAGGGATAAAATTAGAAGGGCCAAAAGAGCTCATCAAGATCAACAATTGGTTGTAGAAACCCAATTATCTTATTATCAAGGAGTTTCCCAAGAAATTCAAAAGCAGATGAAAGAAGAGTATGAGACTTTAGAAAAACAAAGAGAAAAATTACAGCAACAGTGGAATCAGTATATAGTTCAATATGAAAAATGGGAAAAACAATGGAAAGATCAACAAGAATATCGATTTTATCAAGAGCAAAAAGCAGAACACCAGAAACAAAAAGTAGAGATTGAAAAAATAAATGATAAACTCGTAAAAGGAAGACAATGTGATCAGTTACTTCCTTTTATCGTAGAATTGGAAAAAATTCAACATGAATTAAAAGAAATACGACATCAAAAGAGTCTAGGAGAAGAAAAACTTCAATCTTTAAATCAATATTTAGTACAAATAGGAGAACAATATCAAGAATCACTGAAAAATAAAAAGGAACGTTATCCTCTTCTTTTACAAAAACAGCAAGAATTAGAAAGAGCACTAGAACTTCAAAAAGAATGGGAAGAAGTAGTACAAGAACGTGCTATTTTAGCAGAGGAATATATTCGTTTAAAAAATAAAATGAAATCTTTGAAAAAAGAATATGATCAGCGAGAAGAAGATATTCAACAACGAGAAAAACAATGGGAAGTAGTAGGAAAAAGAAAAAATCAAATTACTATAGATCCTTTGTTGCGGCAAAAAATTTATTTTGCTTATGAATTGGAGAAAGAATATCAAGAATATCAACAGAAAATAACAAAATTGAGTAAAAAACTTGAAAAAAGTAAAGAAACTATAGAGGAAACACAGGATTTTTATAAAGAGCAAGAAAAAGAATATCAAAAAATTTTACAAGAATTATCTTTATTACAAGAGAAACAAGAACAATTTACTCGGAAAACACCTCCTAGTTCAGAACAAATTTTAGCTAAAAAAGAACAAATTGAAAATTATAAATATCAAATAAAACAAGCGAAACAACAAGAAGAGATGATTCAAACATTACAAAAAGAAAGGGTAAAAATACAAGAAGAGATCCAAGCAATTGAAAAGTTAAAAGAAAAGTATCATCACTCATTACAAATCGTAAGGACTCAAAAGAAAGAATATCAAGAACAACAAAAACAATATGAATTAGAGGCAGCTATTTATCGATTAAGAGAAACCTTAAAAGATGGAGAAACATGTTTAGTATGTGGAAATACGTATCATACGAAACATCAAAAAGAATCAATTTTTTCTATTGAACAGTTAGATTATAAAAAGTTAAAAGAAGAAATTTTATCCTTAGAACAACAAATAGAATCATTAGAAAAGAAAAAAGGAATGGTAGAAAGTCAAGAGATTTTTTTGAACAATCAAAGAAAAAATAAAAAAATAGAGTTAGAGAATATATTGCAACAAAGAGAGAATTTGTCTATCGAAGTCTTACAAAAACAGTATCAAGTGATAGAACAAACTTTTATTTCTATGCAAGAACAAAAAAATCAATGGGAGAAACAAAATAAACAATTAGAACATCTATTGGGAAAAAAACAAGAAGAGAAATATAAGCGAGAAGCAGAGTTAGCAAAATTAAAAGAACGATTAGGACAAGCAAAGATCAATGAAAAAACGATACAAGAAGATTTAGAGCAACAAAGGAAGCAAGGAAAAGATCAACAAATGCAATATGAACAAATCAAAGATGAACTTCAGCTTCATTGTATTCAAGAAAAAATAGAAGAAATCAGAGAGTGGGATCAAGAACTTTCTATTTTACAGCAACAAGAAAAAGAGTATAGAGAGGAAATAAAAGAATATACTTTACAAAAAGAGCAATATAATCAAAATATCCAAGCACTCAAAGAAACAAGTAGAGAAAAAGAAGTTTTAGGTAAAGAGAAGAGAGAACGAATAGATCGTTTACAGCAGGAAATTCAAGCGTATACCAAGGGACAAGAACCTAGTGAATATTTGCAAAGGGTAAAACAGGAAATTATACAAATGATAGAAAAAGAAGAAACGTTACGAAATAAAAAAGAAAGTTTACAGGAAGAAAGACAAAAACAATTAGAAACACAAATTACTATCGAACAAAAGGATCGAACGTTAAATGAATCAAAAGAAAAACAAAGTCAGCGTTTACAAGAAGAAATGAAGAAAACAGTTTTTCAAGATATAGAAGCAGTGATGAAATATCAATATTCAACAGATGAAAAAGATCGATGGGAGCAAGCAATTATAGCGTATAATGAAAAAGAACAAAGAATTAATTATGATTTGCAAAAATTGAAAGAAAAACTCACAGAACCTTGGTTAGAAGAAGAACAATGGGTTCATTTTCAACAAGAAAAAGAACAAACCGCTCAATTGCTCGATGAAAAGACAGCTCAAATTGCGGTAACAAAAAATCAGTTAGAAGAAATGGAAGAAAAACTAAAACAAAGAAAGCAATTAATACAAAAAAAGAATAAATTAGATATGCATTGGGATTTGTTAGATGAGTTAGATAAGCTGGTACAAGGTAACCGGTTTGTTGAATTTATTGCTATGTATCAATTGCAGTATATTGCTAAAGAAGCTACCAAAACATTAAAGGAAATTACAAGAGGTCGATATGCTCTTGAGTTAGATGATGAAGGTAATTTTATTATGCGAGATGATTTCAATGGCGGAACAAGGCGTAATACGAATACTTTATCTGGAGGAGAAACTTTTTTAACTTCTCTGTCTTTAGCTCTTGCTCTTTCTTCTCAAGTACAATTGAAAAATCAAGCACCTTTAGAAATTTTCTTTTTAGATGAAGGATTTGGTACTTTGGATCAAGATTTATTAGATATTGTTATGGGAGCTCTAGAAAGACTTCCTTCACAAAAATTAGCGGTGGGAATTATTAGTCATGTGGAAGAATTAAAAAATAGAGTACCAGCGAAGATGATCGTTGAACCAGCTAAACAAGGAATATCAGGAAGTCAAGTATATATTGAATAATCGTTTATAAATATTTAATTTTAAAGGCGAACTTTTTTAAATGTCTATATTGTTTTTTGCTTAAACTGGTTATAGAGGTGTTCTATCCATTCAAATGAGAAATAACTTCATAGTAGAAAGTAGTAGAAAGCATTAGTTATAACCAATAAAGGTATTTATTATATAGTATTTCAATTTGTAAAATAAGGGATCTATAGTAAAATATTTGGAAAAAATAAAAAAGTTTAAAAAGGTGTTGACAATGTTTAAAATCCCTGTTACAATACATACTAATTAAAAAATAATATTCAGACAAATGCAACGATGGAGAAAGCTATTTTGCAGAAACAGTTTCAGAGAGTTGATGGGTGGTGTGAATCAACACTGTGGTAAAATACAAATCCCTCCGGAGCAGTTTCTCCGAATAAAGTAAGAGAACAACGGTATGCCCCGTTAAAGGCAAGGGTTTGATGGAACCTAGTAAGAGGCGTTTGGGAAACCAAAAGGCAAATAAGGGTGGTAACGCGTGGAGTATATCCTCGTCCCTGCTGATCATGGATCTGCGGGACGATTTTTTTAT
>JAAYSE010000101.1 GCA_012524135.1 Candidatus Epulonipiscium sp.
ACGTGTCCATAGTATTGAATAAAGTAATTTAATCCAGCTTTAAGTAAGTAGATTCCTAATAAGACGAAGGCCCATATAAAAATAAGCTGTAATTGGCGATTGGGAACATAGTCATTAATTAAATTGCGTGTGATCATAGGATAAAATAAATCACAGATGGCTACTAAGAAAGCACAAAGCATATCCAATGCAAATAATTTTTTATGTGGTTTATAATAGGACATAAATTTATGTATCATTGATATCCTTCCTTTCTATTTTATAAGTTCTAGTTGTTATTACAATAGTTCATCATGACGTTATGATAACGTAAAATTACTTATATAGTATACCTGTTCTAAATTAAAACTTCAACTAAAAGGAATGTGAGATTAAAAGGGACTAACATTAGTTTTATTGCATATGATAGAGTAGTAGCTTTTAGGTATACAGTGCTTTAGAAAGGTGGGATAAGATGATTCCTAGAAATATATATCTTATATTTGAAACAATAACAGGTAAGGAATTAGGTGGCTATCCTCTTACTACATTGCCAATCAAAGAAGAACAGATTATCAAAAAAAGTATTGAGATTTTTGCTGATTCAAATCCTTGTACTTTTCATCGAAATGCAGTAAAACAAAGGATTTATTTAGAAATTAGTCATTATTTTATACAATGCTATGAACAAGGATATAAAAAGGTTCTTTGGGAAGATATCCCAATGAACATTCGAAAATATTTAGATATGAAACAGAAAATTGAAAAAGTTTTTATTTATTACAAGGGATAAATCTTTTCAGGGTATAGATTATCTGCTATAATATAAATATCAATAGACCGTAGGGTGGCATAGCAAATGCGAAAATACGAGGCACCATTATATCAAGCATTACGTTCTTATCGAGATCAAAATGTATATCCTTTTCATACTCCAGGGCATAAGCAAGGCAGAGGATTATGGATTCCGGATCTGATTTCTTTGGATCTGACAGAAGTGGAAGGTACCGATAATTTATATCAACCAGTAGGTCCTATTGCCAAAGCACAGGAGTTAGCTGCTCATCTTTTTGGAGCAGAAGCAACTTATTTTTTGGTTAATGGTTCTACCGTTGGTATTTTAACATCGATTGCTACAGTTTGTCAGCCAGGAGATACACTTTTAGTAGCTCGGAATGTTCATCGAAGCGTTTACAGTGGTATGATTTTAATAGGGGTACAGCCGAAGTATATAGTACCTGAGATACTTCCTGAATATGGTTTGATTGGAGGTGTTTCTCCACAAAAGGTATATAAGGGACTTTGTCAATATCCAGAAGCAAAAGGTGTTTTACTTGTTAGTCCTACGTATGAAGGTTTTACTTCCGATATATCCACGATTGCCAAGATGGTTCATGAGCAAAATAAAATATTGATTGTAGATGAAGCACATGGTGCTCATTTTGTATTTCATGATCATTTTCCAATAACAGCTTTAGAAGCAGGTGCTGATATAGTGATTCAAAGTACCCATAAGACTTTGCCTGCTTTTACTCAAAGTGCTATGCTACATGTACAAGGGTCACGAGTCTTAAAAGATAAAGTTAGAGAACGGTTATCTCTTTTCCAAAGTAGTAGTCCTTCTTATTTGTTGATGGCTGGTTTAGATTATTGTAGATACCAATTAGAAAGACAAGCGAATTTAGATTTTGACCAGTTTATAGAACAATTGTATGAATTACGTAAAAACTTAAGCCCTCTTTCGACTTTAGAGTTAATGGATCAAAAAATAGAAGGACAGGGTAGTATTGATGAAATAGATATTTCTAAGATTCTTCTTTCTTGTAGATATTGTAGAGAAAGTGGAGCAGATATAGAAAGTATATTAAGAAAAGAGTATCAGATTCAAATGGAACTATCAGCTCCTCATCATCTTTTAGGTATTACAACAGTAGCTGATAGTAAGAAAGGTTTTCAACGTTTAACACAAGCATTATGTTCAATCGATGGAAAATTAAAGAAAGTATACAAAAAAGCCGATATAAACTTTATATGGGATAATATTCCTTCTATTCAATATACTCCACGAGAAGCTAGCTTTATGAGTACTGATTTTTTTCCTTTAAAAGAAAGTATAGGTCAAGCAATAGGAGAGTTTGTTATTCCTTACCCACCTGGAATTCCTTTATTAGTTCCGGGCGAGGTAATAACCCAAGAGTTAGTAGAAAGAATTCAATTTCTTCAGCAACAAGGAGTTAGAATGATTGGAATGCAAGATATGACAGGACAGATGGTACAAGTATTACAAGACAGAAGAGGTGTAAAATGAACAAAACAGGATGGTTTATTACAATGGAAGGGCCAGATGGTTCAGGAAAAACGACACAAATTCAATTATTGGAGCAAGTTTTAAAAAGTCAAGGATACAAAGTATGGGTGACTCGAGAACCAGGAGGAACGTTGATAGGAGAACAGATCCGGAAGATTATTTTAGATGTGGATAATGAAGAAATGGATCCAATGACGGAAGCTATTTTATATGCAGCCGCTCGAGCACAACATGTAAAGCAATTGATTGAGCCTGCCTTAGATCAAGGGATGATCGTACTTTGTGATCGATTTTTGGATTCTAGTGTAGCGTATCAAGGAGTAGCACGAGGATTAGGTATGGATACCATTGAGGGTATCAATCAATATGCTACAGGTGGTTTAGTTCCTGACATCACTTTTTTTATTGATATAGATCCTGTTATTGGTTTAAAAAGAAAGAAAAATCAAACTGAGCTAGATCGCTTAGAGCAAGAAACATTGGATTTTCATCAAAAGGTTTATAAAGGATATCTTGCTTTATGCAATCGATATTCAGATCGTATCTATCGAGTTTTTGGTCAGGATACAGTAGAAAATATTCATCAACAAATTTGGTCTAAATTAAAGGAGCAAATAGGATAATAAAAGGGGGTTTTATTATGAATATGAAATTAATTATGGCAGTTATTCATGATGAGGATGCAAATCGTCTGATGCAAGCATTAAATCAAGGTGGTTTTAGTGTAACAAAATTAGCGAGTACAGGAGGATTTTTACGTTCAGGGAATACCACCGTTTTTTTAGGTGTAGATCCAGAGCGTATAGATGATGCAATAGCTATTATTGAAAAAGAATGTAAAAGTCGTCGTCAAATGACACCTGCCAACCATCCTTATGCGAATGTAGCAGAAGGATATATTCCTTATCCTGTAGAAGTAACAGTAGGAGGAGCAACTATTTTTGTCGTTGATGTAGAAGAATTTAAGAAAATCTAGGAGGCGAAATTTGTGGCCATGAAAATACAACCAATGCAGGACGTTCAGGTTCAGGGCTTGCAAGGAAAACAGCCTCAAAAAACAGAAGATACTTTTTCTTTTACATTATTAAGTAAAATAGAGGAAAAAGATCTGCAACAAAAATTACATGGGTTAATGGATGAGATTACAATCCAAGGTAAAAAATTAGCAGATCATATGGATATCAAAGATATGAGGCAATATAGAACTTTGATTGCAGAGTTTATTCAAGAAGCAGTATCTCATTCTCATCAATTTTCACGTGAGAATTTTTTAGATCGTCGAGGACGTCATCGAGTTTATGGTATTGTTAAGTTAGTCAATCAAGAAGTAGATGAACTAGCCCAAGAATTACTTCAAAAGGAAAAAAATCACTTGCGAATTTTAGAGAAAGTAGATGAAATTAGAGGTTTACTCTTAGATATCATTACTTAATCTTTACACCGTATGAACGAACTCCCACTATAGTATCAGTGGGAGCTCTATTTTGATATACAAAGGAGAGTTTTATGTACACCTTTCAAGAACTCATCGGTCATCAAGAAGTTATTCATCATATCCAAAATTCTATTTCTCATAAAAAAGTATCACATGCGTATATTGTGGATGGAGAAGAGGGCATAGGTAAAAAGACTTTAGTTTTAACGATTGCTAAGACATTACAATGTATGAAAAAAGGAACGGAACCTTGTAATCATTGTATTTCCTGTCAAACGTTTGATTCTGGTAATCATCCGGATGTGATTATGGTGCAACCAACGAAACGAAAATCAATTGGTGTTGATGATATTAGAGAGCAGATTCGAGATGATATTGAAATTAAGCCCTATCAATATCCATATAAAATTTATATTATAGAAGATGGGGATACCATGACTGTAGCAGCACAAAATGCGCTTCTAAAAACATTAGAAGAACCGCCTGCGTATGGTATTATTTTTTTATTATCATCCAATTATCAACGTTTTCTTCCTACTATTGTATCAAGATGTGTATTACTTCAATTAAAGCCTCTATCTCAAGTTCAAGTAGAAAACTATATGATCCATCGATTACAAATTCCAGATTATCAAGCTAAATTATATGCTCATTTTGCTCAAGGAAATATTGGTAAAGCAAAGAAGATTGTAAAAGATCCCATTTTTATAGAAATGAGAAATCAAGTTATAGAATGGGTAGATCAGATTCATAAAGTAGATCTAGTATCATTATTTCAAATGCAAAAGGAATTTGAAAAATATAAAGATCAAATACAGGAAGTATTAGATTTATTTTATACTTGGTATCGAGATATTCTATTGATTAAACAATTGGGCGAAAATCCCTATATTATCCACCAAGATCAACAGAAATATTTATTGAAACAAGCGCAAGGATTATCATATAATAGAATTGGTCAATGTTTAGATAATATTAGGATAGCAAAAGATCAGCTATTAAAAAATGCCAATTTTCAGCTTACTATAGAGATGTTGTTGTTAAAACTAAAGGAGAGTTAGTATGGTTACAGTCATTGGTGTACGTTTTAAAAAAGCAGGAAAAATTTATTATTTTGATCCGGATGATATAGAAGTTTTAGAAGGAGAAGCTGTTATTGTAGAAACAGCTCGAGGTATAGAATATGGAAAAGTGGTTATTGCTCCTAGAGAAATGGAAGAGAAGCAAATTATTCAACCTCTAAAAAAAGTGATTCGAGTAGCTACAGAAGAAGATCATAAACAAGAAAAAGAAAATAAAGAAAAAGAAAAGGAAGCTTTTATAATCTGTCTAGAAAAAATCAAAAAACATGGTTTGGATATGAAATTGATTGATGTAGAAATTACTTTTGATAATAATAAAATTTTATTTTATTTTACATCAGAAGGACGCGTTGACTTTCGCGAATTAGTAAAGGATTTAGCTTCTATTTTTCGTACTCGTATTGAACTTAGACAAATAGGAGTTCGAGATGAAACAAAAATGTTAGGAGGACTAGGAATTTGTGGAAGACGCTTATGTTGTTCTTCCTTTTTAACTGAATTTCAGCCCGTTTCTATAAAAATGGCTAAAGATCAAAAACTTTCTCTGAATCCGACAAAAATTTCAGGAGTTTGTGGTCGATTGATGTGTTGTTTAAAATATGAAGAAGAATTTTATGAAGAGATAAGTAAATTATTACCTAATGAGGGAGATATAATTGAAACTCCAGATGGTAAAGGAACGGTATTATCTATTAATATTCTTCAACAATTCATCAAAGTTGCAGTAAGGAAGAAAGACCAAGACGATACAGAAGTTCATATCTATAGTATGGATGAGCTTTCGTTAAATATTCCTAAGGCAAAAAATAATCCATGTAAAAGATGTAAAGGAAATTGCAATCGTCAAGAAAAGAAGAGCACTAAGGTAGAAGAAGAGGAATAACAATGGAAAGAATTGATGATCTTGGATGTAAGGGGTATCGAATTATTCAAAATCCTAAATTATTTTGTTTTGGTATGGATGCAGTTTTATTATCTGATTTTGCGAAGGTGAAAAAAGAAGAAAAAGTTCTAGATTTAGGTACGGGTACAGGAATTTTGCCTATTTTATTAGAAGCAAAAACAGAAGGAAGTTTTTTTATTGGATTGGAGATTCAAAAAGAAAGTGTAGATTTAGCCCGAAGAAGCGTAGAACTCAATAAATTGTCTCACAAAATTCAAATTGATGAAGGAGATTTAAAACAGGCGGAAGGAAAGTATAAAAAAAGTAGCTTTGATGTTATTGTTTCTAATCCACCCTATATAGAACCGCAAGGGGGATTAAAAAATAGCGATCAGGCAAAATCAATAGCCCGTCACGAAATTGCCTGTACCTTAGAAGATGTGATTCGTGTTACTTCTTCTCTACTAAAAGTTAAGGGGCGTTTTTATATGGTTCATCGACCTCATCGTTTGACGGATATTATGATATTATTACGAAAATATCAATTAGAACCAAAAACGATACGGTTTGTTTATCCTATGATCGATAAAGATCCTAATATGATGTTAATAGAAGCTATACGCCATGGAAAACCTATGTTAAAGGTAAAACCTCCGTTGATTGTTTATACTCAGGAAGGCAAATATACAAAAGAAATTTATGATATTTATGGTATAGAGCCATCAACGTGATTTTATCCATCAGGTCATGTAAAGGAGAATGTAAAATGCATGGTACTTTATATCTTTGTGCCACACCCATTGGCAATTTAGAAGATATTACCTTGCGTGTACTACGTATATTAAAAGAAGTAGATTTGATTGCTGCGGAAGATACGCGTCGTACACAAAAATTATTAAATCATTATGAGATTGAAACACCTAGTACAAGTTATCATGAACATAATAAACAAAGTAAAGGACAGTGGCTATTAGAACAATTAAAAGCAGGAAAAAATATTGCATTGGTAACTGATGCCGGAACTCCAGGGATTTCAGATCCAGGAGCAGATCTTGTTCTATTGTGCTATAAGGAAAATATACCTGTCACGTCGTTACCAGGTGCTGTAGCAGGCATTACTGGATTAATTTTATCTGGTTTATCTACTAAACGTTTTGCATTTGAAGGATTTTTACCTTCTGATAATAAAAAGAAAAAGGAAATTCTTAAATTTTTATCTGATGAAACACGTACAATTCTTTTATACGAAGCACCTCATCGATTAAGGCAAACTTTAAAAGAGTTATCATCTGTAATAGATGTAAAAAGGAAAATGACCTTAGCACGGGAATTAACAAAGAAGCATGAAGAAATATTTCGTACTACTTTAGGACAAGCGATAGATTATTATCAAGAACAAGAACCTAGAGGAGAGTATGTTATTCTTATAGAAGGAAAATCATTGAAAAGACTTCAAAAAGAGGAACAACAAACGTGGAATACTTGGAGTATTTTAGAACATATGCAGTTTTATTTAGATCAAGGAATTTCAGTAAAAGAGGCCATGAAGAGGGTAGCTAAGGATCGAGGAGTACCAAAACGAGAAGTATATGCTACTTGGCACCAAATTTAAAAAACAAATAGGATGCGATAAATCGCATCCTATTTGTTTTTTTATTTAATTTCTAAACCTGCTATTTTTGCCATTTCAATGATAGTTTGTTTAGAAACTTTTTTACCTTTATAATCGATTAAGTCATTCATGCTACCTGTAAAGATATCTGCAGGTTGATATTTTTTTAAGATAATTTTTTCATCATCTACAAAAATTTCAAGTGCATCTTTTTCTTGAATATCTAGATTTCTTCTAAGTTCGATAGGTAAAACCACTCTTCCTAGCTCGTCCACTTTTCTAACAATACCTGTTGATTTCATATTTTTCTCTCCTTTTTTATTAGCTTCGACAAAATCTTACATAATAAGGGTACCATAATTAGAAATAAAAGTCAATCATTTTACAAAAAATTTGATAACAAGATGTATAATAGTAAAAATAAGGATTTCAACAAAAAATAGAATATAAAGTTGATTGTAAGAGGATATACAAGGAATTATTATATATTCAAAGATAAAACAGAAAATCAACGCATATAACTTTTATACAAATATAGGTAAAAAGTAAAAGAAGTATAAAAATATAGAAAAAAATTACTGGTAAAAGTTTTGGATTTTTTTCGACTTTTTTCGACAAAATAAGAAGTTTAAATATTTCTATCATACTCTTTTTATGCATATAAATAAGATAGTATACTTTTTTGAATAGGTATATTGTAGACTTTGTTATAAAGGAGGATTTTTATGTTAAATGCTCTGTGGGCAAGTTTGATACTTATTAGTATCGTAATAGCTACGATTACAGGACGATTGGATGCATTAACACAAGCGACGATTCAATCTGCAAAAGAAGGAGTAATATTATGTTTTACATTATTAGGAACAATGTCTTTGTGGATGGGAATGATGAAAATAGCAGAAGATGGAGGGTTGATTCGTGGGTTATGTAATCGGATGGGTCCCATCTTACATTTTTTATTTCCAGATGTTCCAGATCATCATCCGGCTCAAAAGCATATTGCCACGAATTTGATTGCTAATGTTTTAGGATTAGGATGGGCAGCCACTCCTGCTGGATTAAAGGCAATGGAAAAACTTCAAGAGTTAAATAAAAATAAGGATACTGCTAGCCGGGCGATGTGTATGTTTTTGATTGTCAATGTTTCATCTGTTCAATTATTACCTGTAAATATTATTGCTTTTCGAGACCAATATGGTTCTGCTAATCCGGCAGAAATTATTGGCCCTGCTATTTTAGCAACAATAATTTCAACGTTGGTAGGTGTAATTGCAGGAAAAATATTAGAAAGGGTGTATTACTATTGAAATGGGTATTGTTTATTTCTGATTTGATGATCCCATTAGTTTTCTTTAGTATTTTATTATATGGTTTATTGCAAGGTGTACGGGTTTTTGATGTATTTGTAAAAGGAGCTGGAGAAGGTTTTGAAACTATTTTACATATTATGCCTACTATCATTGGTTTAATGGTGGCAATTGGTATGTTTCGTGCATCAGGGGCCTTAGAACTTGTTACACGTTGTTTAGCTCCTTTTGCAAAAGCAGTTGGCTTTCCACCTCCTTTACTTCCTTTAGCTTTGATGCGTAGTATTTCGTCTTCGGCTGCTAATGGATTAGTTTTTGACCTTTTTAAGACTTATGGACCGGATTCTTTTATTGGACGAAGCGTCTCTGTAATGATGGGTTGTACAGAAACTATTTTTTATACCCTATCAGTATACTTTATGACAGTTGATATTAAGAAAACTAGATATACTTTAGCTGGAGCTTTGTTAGCTAATGTAGCAGGTATTATAGCTTCAATATCCATTACTCGTTGGATTTTTGGATATTAGTAGATTGACCTAAAAATATTATAATGTTAAAATAGAACCAACTATCAGAATATTAGGGCTTTATATACGATCAAGGATGAAAAAAATGTTGATTTATGTATTTAAAATTACTTCGATTATGGTAATCGCATTTTATTATGGAACAAAAGCAGTTCTTCTTTAAATCATATTCGTAGATTATGAAAGAAGTGAGTGAACTTGGATAAGTATGAGTTAGCAATATTTAAAAAAAGGTTAAATCAAGAATCTTCGTATCTTTTAGGTTACGAAGATTTTTTAAAAACTGGAATTTGTATTTTATTACTTTGGCAAGAGGATGAATATCATTTTGTATTTCAGAAAAGAACAATGCATATTTCTCAAGGAGGAGAAATTTGTTTTCCTGGAGGGAAAAAGGATCCAACCGATGTAGATTTTTTGGATACTGTTCTTAGAGAAACAGAAGAAGAAATGGGAATATTACAATCTAAGTTAGAGGTTATAGGTCCTTTAGGCACTTTAGTTACACCAGCAGGTATATTTGTTGAGTCTTTTATTGTAGTAGCAAAGGTGTCTTCTTTAGAAGAGATGAATATTAATTCGGAGGAGGTAGAATTTGCGTTTACGATTCCAGTATCTTATTTTGTACAAAATGAACCGTTAGTATATAACATTAATATTGAAATGCAGCCATTTGAAATCGATGATCAAGGAAAAGCGAAAGTATTATTTCCAGCAAAAGATTTTTTAGGTATTCCACGGTCTTATACTCAACCTTGGAGTCGTAATCATAAGTATCCTATCTATGTGTATCCTTTAAATCCTTTTCAACAAGAAACGTTATGGGGGTTGACGGCTCAACTAGTATATGAATTTGTAAAAAAATTAAAGAAAAAATAGAAAAAAATTTAAGGATTGATTTTTTTCGATATATTAGGTAAAATAGAAGTATATTTCACCATGTAAAACGGTGTTTCGTAATACGAAATATCCTAGTAAAAAAGGTTCAATGAGTATAGGAGGGGTTTTTGATGAAAAAGATGGATGTTATTACTTTTGGAGAGACGATGATTTTGTTTAATCCGGATACGAGAGGTCCTTTACGTTATATTCATACCTTTCATAAATCCATTGCTGGAGCAGAGTCTAATGTAGCTATTGCTTTATCGAGGTTAGGACATTCAGTAGGTTGGTTTTCGAAGGTAGGAGACGATGAATTTGGGCGTTATATTGTTTCTACTATTCGTGGAGAAGGGGTTGATGTTTCTAGAACAACGACAGATACTAAAAATAGTACAGGATTGCTTTTTAAAGAACGTTTTGCGCATGTGAATCCTAATGTATATTATTATCGTAAAAATTCAGCTGCGAGTACTTTATCAGTAAAAGATTTGGATGAAAATTACATTAAAAATGCTAAAATTTTGCATGTTACTGGAATTACAATGGCTTTATCACCCGAGGCAAGAAAGACGGTGTTAAAAGCTATTGATGTAGCTAAGGAAGCAGGGGTTAAGATTTCCTTTGATCCTAATATTCGTTTGAAATTATGGGATATTGAAGAAGCAAGACCTGTTTTATTAGAAGTAGCTAAAAAAGCAGATATTATTTTTCCAGGCATTGATGAAGGAAAGTTATTACTAGGAATTGAAGATCCAGAAAAATTAGCCCAAGCTTTTATTGATATGGGATGTAGTCGTGTGGCAGTCAAGTTAGGAAAAGAAGGATGTTATGTAGTGGATGGTAAAGAAGCTCATTATGTAGCTGGTTATCCTGTAAAGCAGATGGAGGATAGTGTAGGGGCTGGAGATGGTTTTGCAGCTGGATTTTTAGCTGGTACTTTACGAGGATTGCCTTTACAAGAATGTGCCCAATGGGGTAATGGAGTAGGAGCTATGGCTGTATTGGTTCATGGAGATATGGAAGGTTTTCCAACTTTGCCTCAACTAGAAGAATTTATTGGAAATAAGGTATATGTAGATCGCTAAATGGAATAAATATAAAAATATAAAAATATAAAAATAAAAGGAGAATCACTATGATTGTAAAAAATAATTCTGTTCATTTAGAAACAGTAGGAGAAGGGGTACAAAGAAAAATTTTAGCTACTGGTGGAAAAATGATGGCTGTAGAAGTACATTTTAAAAAAGGAGCGGTAGGAACTGTTCATACTCATCCACACGAACAAATTAGTTATATTGTATCTGGTAGTTTTGAGTTTGAAATGGATGGGAAAAAAGAAATTTTAAAAGCAGGGGACACTTATTATGTAGCACCAAATGCTGCTCATGGAGTGGTAGCTTTAGAAGATTCTATGATTGTAGATATTTTTACTCCTCAGAGAGAAGATTTCTTAAAATAAAATATATGAATAAATAGAACTACCTTGTTAATTCAATAGTACAAAGTAGTATAAATAAAAATGCTCTCCCTATAGTAGATATATTTTTTAATATATCTACTATAAGGAGAGCATATAATATTTGTGGTTTACAACGGCATTACCTATTGTTTAATTGTTTACCCATTGAATAGATGTTTTGGTATCGACTCCTAAATATAATCGATAATAAGGATCGTAGTAAGGATTGTGATAAGGCATTGCCCATCCATAAAGTTCTATAGGTAAAGTACTTTGTATTAAGGATTTTGGATTGGGGTGTAGGGCTTGTTTTGTTTTATATTGTCGAGCTATTTTTATATTTTGGTCATAAATAACGGAATTTTTAGCATATCCTTTTATTGTAGGAACGAAGGTATACCATGATAATATAGTAAGAATAATATATCCACCGATAGTTCCTATTTTTTTAAAAAAAGTTTTATTTACAAAAATAAGAGGTTGAGAGACTAATAGTATAGTTCCTATAGCAAATGGAAAGAACAAAGGTTTATGAAGTGCAAAACAGGCAATCAAAGCTATTAAATTAGGAATTCCTATATGATGTAGGGTAGGTAATAGGGTAGCAATATATAAAAGAAGCATAAAAATAGCACATACCAGGTTTCTAGGTCCATAAACTGGGGAAATAATCATCATCAGTTGAGAGCCAAAACAAAGAATAACTGAAATGATCGGTACGGTGTAATTTATAATGATTTTTTCTTGATATGTTATCATAGTAGTATACAGTAATGTAATTAGATATCCAATGGTAATAAAGAGATAAAATAAAAATTGTTTTTTAGTCCAAATATTGTAGTTGGTCATAGAAGATCGGACTGTAACTTGCCATAACCAGCTCATACAGGCACTACTACCTATTAAAAGAATGGTATCATGGAGCCATTTTCTTTGTTTTGTTATTCTTTGATTTTTAGTAGTATAATATTGATATCCATAGTTTATTATAGTACCTAAGCTAGTTGTCATAGCTAATATATGGTAGGGAACCATCATTTCAGAGAATAAAAAAGAGTTTCCTTGGGTTTTGATATTGTGTTTTAAAAGATTAAAAAATCCAGTAACCGGTGTTTTTTCAATAGAAGTTCGAAGAAATACACCAGGAGCAGCTATAACAGTAAGCATACCTATGGTAGATAGAAATAATGTGATTTTTTGTATAGTATTTATTTTTTCTTTTTGCAGTATTTTTTGTTCTAAGAGTAGGCATAAAGTGAGCCCAAAAGACATTAAACTGACCTGTTCTACTGTAGCAGAAGCGAAAAACGCCCAAAAGGGTAAGGACCATGTCCAATGGTGCTGATAAATGCATAGACTAAGTTTATACCAGTAAATGAATAGTAAAAGTATAGGATAAACATAGTTAAAAGATCCGGTAAGCCAATAAACACTTTGTCTTGTAATATTTGGATGTAAGAAGGCAATACCAATGCCAAAAATAATAGCTGCATATAGGTTTTTAGTTGAATAGGTTGAGGATGGATCTTTTTTTATTTGAGCTATTTTTGATCCGAAGTAAGCAATCCCAGCTAGCATAAGTGGGTTGAGGATTTGCCAAAAAGTAAGGGGAATACCTAAAAAAATAGTAGCTAAGAGATGAACGATAACACGGCCATTCGCTCGAAAGTAATGCTCAATATGTTTAGAAATAAAATAACTTAAATTATGGGATGTAAATTGGGCATAAAAAAAATCATCTCCATATAATCGAACGTGAAAAGTAATCATGGCTGTACCTAGAAAGATAAGGCTAATGATAAGTAAAAGTCCATATTTTTCAAAAAAAGCATTTCTCTGTTGTTTCAAAAGTATCACTCCTTATGATTTACTTTGTAGAATGGTTGAAAAGTCTTTGCTCTATTAGTTTGAATTTAAGTATTTTTAAATACAATATATTGTGAAAGTAAATAATTTAAAATTAGAACAACTCCGTTTACAATGATTTTTGAAAGCATAGGATTTATTTTTAAATAAGTATAAAGAAAAAATACCCCACTGATTTCCACTAGGATAGTGATTATTCGAGAGGAAAAGAAATTAAAAATTTCTATGATTAATTCTTGAAAGGTTTTACATTTGCTTTTGAAAACAAATATTTTATTGGCTATATAGGCAAAGATAACGGCACAGAGAATAGAGACCATATTAGATAGATTAGGATCTAATTGAATCCATTTATAAAGAAACCAATATACGCCAAAGCTAATAAGGGTGGTACAACCACCAACGAGGGTATATCGAATCAGTTTTTGATAAGGTTTTTTTGCTAATATTTTTTTGATAGTATGCATTAATTTCATAATAAATTCACTACAATCTTTTTATTTTTTTTGATATGATGTATCGAGGTCGTTGTTTTACTTCATCATAAATTCGTGAAATATAGATTCCTATAATTCCTAAGGAGAACATGATCATAGAACCGATAAAAAGCAACAGTAAAATAATTGTAGAAAACCCATTAAGGGAATGACCTAGGAAGTAACGTACCAAAGTTTGTATGCCTAGAATAATAGAGATAAAAAAGAAAATCACTCCTCCAATGATGGTTAGATAAAGAGGTTTATGAGTATAGGAAATGATGGAGTTAAAAGCTAATTGTATCAGTTTTATGGTTGAGAAGCGACTAGATCCATTTCTTCTTTCTTTTACTTCAAAGTGATAGGTTGCACTTTCAAAACCAACCCAATCAATGATTCCTCGAAAGAAGAGATTCCTTTCTTTAAATTGACGAATAGAATTCGCTACTTGAGCATCAATTAGTTTAAAATCAGATGAATTATCAAGATGAAGCCCTGTTGTGAGCTGCAATAGTTTATAAAAACTTTTTGCAATAAATGTATAAGCTAGTTTTTCTTTACCTCTTTTTTTCTTTACACCGTGTACAATATTTACTTTTGTTTGATTCATCAGCGTAATCATGTTTTTCACATATTGGGGAGGATGTTGTAAATCTGAATCCATAAGAAGATATCGTTTTGCTTGTATATGATCAATACCTGCACAGAGTGCTATTTCTTTACCAAAGTTACGAGCAAAGCGCAGGGCAGAAACATGGTTGTATTTGTTTATAATTTCACAAATTTTTGACCATGTCTGATCGCTGGATCCATCATCTACAATCATAAAGTGACAAGAAATTTGATCTTTTAGCAGTGTTTGATAGATGATAGAAAAATTTTTTTGTATAGCTTTTTCTTCATTATAGACAGGTATGATTACAACTAGTTCTATCATAAGGTCTTTGGCCTCCTAAAATAATCATTTTATATAAATTATAAATATGCGAATGTAGTAAACTTTTGTATTATTATCAACATATAAGTTATGAATCATACAAGATAGTAGAAAGACCTTTTTATATATCCTTTTTTGAAAAAATGTATTATAATGATTAAGGTATAAATTCAAGATGAAAGAAGGGACAGGAAAATAATATATGTAAAGGAGGAGAAAATAAAAGTGAAACATAATAATTTACAAATGACAAAAAAAGAAACACGTAGATATATTTTAAAATTAGCTTTTCCAGCTATTTTAGAAATGTTAATGCAGACTTTACTTGGTTTTGCTGATATGGCAATGGTAGGAGTATTAGGAGCAGCAGGAATTGCTGCAGTTGGCTTAAGTGATATGCCCATTATGACTGCCATTGCTCTTTTTGCGGCTATTGGAGTAGGGACTACGGCTTTAGTATCTAGAGCGGTAGGTGCTAAAAATATTTCAGAGGCCACAGAAGTAGGAAAACAATCTTTAATTATTAGCGCTTTTCTTGCTATTATATTTACTATTTTAGGATTTATTTTTAGTGAAAAGTTAATTATTATGATGGGAGCAGAAGAAGAAGTTATACCTCTTGCTACTTCGTATTTTCGACATATTTGTTGGGGGCTTCCCATGCTTATTGTTACTATGATTATGTCGGGGGTTCTTCGAGGAAGTGGTGATACCAAAACACCTATGTATATTAATGGTATAGCTAATATTTTAAATATCATAGGGAACTTTTTTTTGATATTTCAAACAAGAACTGTATTTTTTACTCTTCCTTGGATAGAAAAAGAATTGTCAATTTGGATTCCGGGTGCTGGTTGGGGAGTATCAGGTGCTGCTATTTCTACTAGTATCTCAAGGTGTGTGGCAGGAATTTTAGTTTTATATGTATTGTATTCTGGTAAAGGTCAAATACAGATGTCTATTAAGGAAAAGATTCACCTTGATTTTGCTATTATTAAACGGATCTTTCATATTGGCATACCTGCTGCCTTAGAACAATTTTTATTAAGATTAGGCCAATTGGTTTTTAATCGTTTGATTGCTGATCTTGGAACGACAATGTATGCAGCTCATCGTATTACCAATACAGCAGAATCTATATCTTATAATGTAGGTTTTGGATTTGCTTTGGCAGCGACCACATTAGTAGGACAGTATTTAGGAGCAGAAGATCCCGAAGCGGCACAAGAAAGTGGACATATGGCAGTGAAAATGGGGGCTATTTTTATGAGTATTATGGGAGTCTTTTTTTTCATTTGGCCTCAAGTGTTTTTACTTATTTTCACTCGAGATCCAGAGATCTTATATCCTGCTTCGTGGTGTTTACGTATTGAAGCTTTAGCGCAGCCTTTTTTAGCTTTTGCTATGGGATATGCTGGCGCTCTTCGAGGGGCAGGAGATACAAAACAGGTATTGATCATCTCTATTGTAGGTATTTGGGGAGTGCGTGTAAGTTTAACTTTTTTCTTTATTTCGGTTCTAGGATATGGTTTGATAAGTGCTTGGGTTGCCATGAGTATTGATCTAATTATACGAGGTTTTTGGTTGTTATTAGCTTTTCGAAAAGGAAAATGGAAAACAGTAAAAGTATAGAAATGAATATAGAAATGAATATAGAAAT
>JAAYSE010000102.1 GCA_012524135.1 Candidatus Epulonipiscium sp.
AAATTTTACTGGCAAGATTAAATAAAGCAAATAATAAATCAATTTAATGAAAATATTATAAGGAGTGAAGAATGTGAATATAAATGTTTATCCAATTATTGGTTCTAATTAGTATATTAATAAAGCTGATTCATATGTTAAAGATATTAAATTAGGAAATTGTCAAGTATCTAATTATTTTGTGGTTATTGATGGTTATGATACAGATAGAGAAGGTATGGATGCATATCTTGTGTTGGATCCATGTCGTAAAGCAAATGAAACGTTGCAAGATGTGATGAATTAAAAAGGAAATGAGATAAAAGTAAACGATTTGTTTATGAATATTAAAGAATATCTTTAGAGTCTGAGCCTTTAGGCTTTTTTTATATAATAGGAAAGTTCTACTTTTCTATTATATAAAAAGAGGCAGCCATGAAAAAGTTATAGTATGTCAAAAAAACCTAATGACACATTAGATTATTTTTTTGTATTCATAATGAATATCACGAATACCAGTATAAGATTTTGGGGTCATAGAACCATCATAAATTTTGCAATTTGGTTGTGGTGGAATTGATGGATTAATTCCATCAAATAAATTATTTTTTCTAATTGTCTAACAATGAAGCGAGAAACCCAAATTGAATAACCATATTTGGTACAGATAAATTCTACTAAATCCTCATTTTTAGAAAAACCCTCAAGAATATTCATAACCAAATCTCTATAAAATGCAAATTAATTTTTAAGTACTATTCTTATATCTAGGAGAAGATAATTTATCAATATAAGGGTTTTTACCAGAATGGAAAATCTCAACAAGTTCCATTGTATGTCCACAAGAACAATAAAGTGGATTGAAACCAAAAGTTAGAAGAAGATGTGCACGCCAATGAGAATGATTTTTTCTAAAATGTTTTTTGATTGTGCTATTTAAACGATAAAGTTTAGAATTGTGAACATATTCGAATCAAGATAAGAAGTAAACCAATTTTTATAAGTTAAGTTAAATTATTGACAGTTTTTTAAGGCGTGGAAGATGCTCTTTTTATATACAAATTTTATTTTTAAATTAGAAAGTTAAAAAGAGTAGTTTATTTATAAAATAAGTTGCAATATAGTAAAGAATTAAATATTAAATATATAGTTACTATAGAAAAATATAAATTTTATGTAAAAAACAGATAAAGCAATTATTTATAAAAGAAAATATAGGTAAATAAAATAAAATAAAACATTACTAAAAAGAGTTGCACTATTATTAAAAATATGCTACAATATAACAAAAGATCGGAAACGGTTCCGGAACCGTTTGCAAAAAGAGGAGCCTTGCTATGCAGAATATGAATATTAAAGATATCGCAAAGATTGCTGGAGTAGCCCCTAGTACAGTATCACGAGTCTTAAATAATAGATCGGATGTTAGTGAAAAGACAAGGGGAAAGATACTAAATATTATGGAACAGTATAATTATATTCCTAATAATAGTGCAAGAAATTTGAAAATTATTGATTCTAATACCATTGGAGTATTAGTAAAAGGAATTTATAATCCGTTTTTTTCAAGAATTATTCAATCGATCGAAGAAAAAATAGCTGAACAGGGTTATTCTATGACATTGAACTATAATTATAATGATTCAAATGATATAGATACAGCAATTCAATTAATTAAGGAAAAAAAATTAGAAGGGCTTGTTTGTTTAGGAGGAAACTTTGAACATCTCGATGAACAACAAATTAAAAGTTTAAACGTTCCTATTGTAATCGCTTCAGCGAATATTATTGATCAAAAAAATAAATCAATGGTATCTAGTGTAACGATTGACAATGAAAAGGCAGCTTTTGAAGCAGTTGATTATTTATGTAATCTGGGTCATACTCAAATTGGACTTATTACTACTGGTATAGCAGACCGAAGTATTGGTCGTTTAAGAATTCAAGGTTATAAAAAAGCACTAAAAAAACATAATATAAGGATAGACGAAAATTTAATGGAAATAGGAGAATATACTTTTGAATCCGGTTACGAAGCAATGGAACATTTATTGGATAAAAATTTAGAAATAACAGCGGTATTTGCTACTTCTGATATTATGGCTATAGGTGCTGCTAAAGCAGCTCTTTCAAGAGGATTGTCTATTCCAGAAAAAATCTCAATTATAGGCTTTGATGGTATAGAATATACAAATTATTTTCATCCAGCGTTAACAACCATGAGACAACCACAAGAAGAAATAGGATATAAAAGCATTGAAATTTTATTTGGTCTTTTAAAAGAAGAAAAAAAACATCAACATGTAATTTTAAAAACAGAACTAATTCAGAGGAAGTCATGCAAAAGAATTAAAAGAATTACTAGTTATTAGGTAAGGATATTAATTCTCCTATTGATAACAGGAGAAATAATATATAAAAAGTCTTTTGATTTTGTTCAAGAGTATTTTCAAAAAACGAGATCATTTAGACTAATAAGCATGCATGCTGAAGAAATCAGTAATACTAGATGTATAAGACTATTGAAACGACATTTTAAGGATACTAGTTGTATTTGAAAAAGAAGAAATTTAGGGAGGAGAAGGATGATGAAGTATAAAAAAAGTTTAGTTTTTAGTTTGATTACAGTGTTGTTATTTTCTTTATTTTTAACAGGTTGTGGAGAAAAAGAAGTGAACCAGACAGATGCACCTACCACTCAAAAAGAAACCCAAAAAACAGAAAAAGAAGATAAAAAAGAAACGGTAGAAGTAGATATTTTTCAATTTAAAGTAGAAGTAGCAAAAGCATTAGAAGAAGCTGCTAAAGTTTATGAAGAAGAAAAAGGAAATGTAAAAATTAATATACAAACCGTGGGTGGTGGAGATGACTATGGTGCAGCATTAAGAGCTAAATTTCAATCTCGCCAAGAACCAGATATTTTTAATGTAGGTGGACCACAAGATGTAGAAGACTGGATGGATACATTGGAAGATTTATCCGATCAACCATGGGTAGATCTAGCACTTCCCGGTATGCTTTCGGGAGCTACAGTAGATGGAAAAGTATATGCTCTTCCATTTAATGTAGAAGGATATGGGTTTATTTATAATAAACGTATTTTTAAAGATGCAGGTATTGATGTATCTCAAATAAAAGATTTTGCTAGTTTAGAAAAGGCTGTTCAAGAATTGGATGGAAAAATTAAAGCAGGAGATCTTAAGGATAAATATCCATTATTAGAAGCTGTTTTTGAAATGCCGGCAAAAGAAAGATGGGTAACAGGATTGCATGCTTCTAATGCAGCTCTATCTCAAGAATTTGATAGTTCGATTGCTGCGTATGAGGCAAAAGAAATTGATTTTAAATACGCAGATGCATATAAAGCAATTATTGACTTACAAGCTAATTATTCTGCGAATAGTGAAACGAAAGATAGATTGGTTGCTGTAGATTATGCGACTCAAGTCGATGAAGGATTAGCTATTGAAAGAGTAGCTATGATTCAACAAGGAAATTGGATTTATGGTGGAGTATATGATATTGATCCTGAAGTTGCAGATAATTTGGATATTTTACCAATGCCAATTCAAGGCGGTAAAGAAGATTGTATTCCTGTAGGAGTACCTATGCATTGGAGTATTAATACAAAAAGTACACCAGAGAAAAAAGAAGCAGCTAAAGATTTTTTAAATTGGTTATATACTTCTGAAACGGGTAAAGATTTTGTAGTGAATCAATTTTTCTTTATTCCTCCTTTTGAAGGCTATGAAGATTTACAACCTAAAGATTCTTTGGGTAAAGCTGTAAAACGATATAGTGAAGAAGGAAAAACTACACCTTGGGTATTTATGGGCTATCCAACAGCGTGGGGAGAAGATGTATTAGGTGTAGAAATTCAAAAATATTTAGCAGAAAAAGTAACTTGGGAAGAGTTGGTAGAGGAAGTCAAGACAAAATGGACAGAGTCAAGATAATGACAAAATAGATATATTGAGTTTGGAGGAAAATTTCCTCCAAACTCCTATGATTATTTTTATTAATTCGACAGATTATAAGGAGGGGGACTATGAAGAAAAACAAAGGGTGGTTTATTTTATTTGTAGGTCCCATTTTACTTGCTTTCTTAGTAGTTCAAATTATACCTATCTTTATCGGAATGTATTATTCATTTACTGATTGGGATGGAATTGGAAATCAAGCTAATTGGGTAGGACTTCAGAATTATATAGAAATATTTACACAAGATGAAGGTTTTTTACATGCGTTTGCATTTACAACGATTTTTGCTATAGTATCTGTTTTTATAATTAATATTATTGGATTTGGACTTGCTTTATTAGTAACAAAAGAAATGAAAGGAAACAATTTTTTACGAGGGATTTTCTTTATGCCTAATCTAATAGGAGGTCTTATACTTGGATTTATTTGGCAATTTATTTTTATTAAGGCTTTTGATTGGATTGGTGCACAACTGGGAGTTAGTGCTTTACAAGGATGGTTATCAACTACGATGACAGGATTTTGGGGATTGGTTATTTTAATGTCATGGCAACTTTCAGGTTATATGATGGTTATTTATATTTCAGCATTACAAGGAATACCAGAATCTTTAAAAGAGGCTGCAGCTATTGATGGGGCTAATTATTTACAAAGACTTAGACATATTATTATTCCATTAGTAGCACCTGCTTTTACAGTAGGAATTTTTCTTTCTTTGTCCAATGCGTTTAAGTTATTTGATCAAAATTTAGCTTTAACAAATGGAGGACCTTATAATTCTACTCAAATGTTGGCATTAAATATTTATTCGACAGCTTTTACTTATAATAAATTAGGATTAGCTCAAGCAAAAGCAGTTATATTTTTATTTACTGTAGCCATAATTACATTAACACAATTATATTATAATAAGAAAAAGGAGGTAGAAATGTAATGTGGAAGAAAAAAATTAAGAAAATAGTTCTTTTTATATTTAGTATTTTATTAGCAGTGCTATTTCTATCTCCTTTATATATTGTATTTACTAATTCATTTAAAACACAAAAAGGTATTTTTATGAATGTATTAAGTTTACCATTTGGTCCTTTTTTTACTTTGGAAAATTACAAAGAAGCCTTTATACAATTAAACTTTATTCATTCATTCAAAAATTCTTTATTTATTACTATTTTTAGTACAGTATTCATTATTATATTTGCTTCTATGGCAGCATGGATGTTAGTTAGGACGAAAACTTTATATAGTCAATTTATTTTTTTCCTTTTTGCAGCATCTATGCTTATTCCTTTTCAATCAGTGATGTTACCTTTAATTAATGTAATGGGATGGCTTAAGATGCTACATCCAGTAGGACTTATTTTTATTTATGTAGGATTTGGATCTAGTTTATCTATTATTTTATATCATGGATTTATTAAAGGAATTCCAAAAGCTTTAGAAGAAGCGGCGATTATTGATGGATGTAATACATTTCAAGTATTTTGGAAAATAATTTTTCCTTTATTAAAGCCAACAACCGTTACTGTAAGTATTTTAAATACAATGTGGATTTGGAATGACTTTTTATTGCCTCAATTAGTGATTAACAAACCGCAGTGGCATACGATTCCTCTTCGAATGTTTTACTTTTTTGGACAGTATTCGAAAAAGTGGAATCTAGCCCTGGCAGGATTAGTAATTGCCATGATACCCATTGTGATTTTTTATCTTTCTGCTCAAAAACATATTATTAAAGGAGTAACAGATGGATCTATTAAATCCTAATAATAAGGGAAAATGTATATTTTTTATTCAATTTATTTTGAAATTTTAAAGAAAGAGGAATGTTTATGACAGCACGAGGTAGCGGTATACTAATGCATATATCTTCATTACCTAGTCCTTATGGAATAGGAACCTTTGGAAAAGAAGCGTATTATTTTGTTGATTTTTTAAAAAAGGCAGGACAAAAATATTGGCAGATATTACCATTAGGTCCTACGGGATATGGAGATTCACCGTATCAATCATTTTCTTCTTTTGCAGGAAATCCTTATTTTATTGATTTCGATTTATTATCAGAAGAAGGACTTTTAGAGGAAGAAGAATATAAAAATATTTCATTTGGTTCATGTGTAGATCGAGTAGACTATGAAAAAATATTTAAAAATAAAATTCCCATTCTTCGTATTGCTTTTGAAAGAGGAAAAGTAAAATATCAAAGTAATATCAAAAAATTTCAAGAAGAAAATAAAATATGGATAGAAGATTATGCTTTATATATGGCAGTAAAAGGCTATTTTGGTTTGCGATCATGGAGAGAATGGGAAGATGAAGAAATTAAATTAAGAAAACCAAAGGCTTTGGAGTATTATCGAAATATACTTAGAGAAGAGATTGATTTTTGGATTTTTCTTCAATATATATTTTTTAAACAATGGCAAAATGTAAAAAAATATGCAAATGAAAAAGGTATTTTTATTATTGGAGATATCCCCATTTATGTAGCGGAAGATAGTGCCGATACATGGGCTAATAGTGAAATTTTTTTATTGGATGATACAAAGACACCTATAAAAGTATCAGGTTGTCCTCCAGATGCTTTTTCTAGAACAGGACAATTATGGGGGAATCCAATTTATAATTGGAAGGAAATAGAAAAGAGAGAATTTAAGTGGTGGATTGATCGTATTCGAGGCAATTATAAACTATATGATATGATTCGAATCGATCATTTTAGAGGATTTGAATCGTATTGGGAGATTCCTTATGGAGACCCAACAGCAGAAAAAGGTCAATGGGTTCAGGGACCTGGAATGAAATTGTTTAAAGCATTACAAGCAGAACTTGGAGACCTTCCAATTATTGCTGAGGATTTAGGTTATTTAACAGAATCTGTTATTCAACTTCGAAAAGATACAGGATATCCAGGAATGAAAGTACTACAATTTGCTTTTGATGCGAGAGAAGAAAGTGATTATTTGCCTCATAATTATGATCAAAATTGTATTGTTTATACGGGAACTCATGATAATGATACAGTTTGTGGTTGGTTTTCTACAGCTGCTAAAACAGATGTAGACTATGCTATTCAGTATTTAAAATTAACAAAAGAAGAAGGATATAACTGGGGTTTTATTAGGGGGGCATGGAGTTCGGTAGGAAATATTGCTATTGCTCAAATGCAAGATTTTCTAGGTTTAGGTAGTAAGGCGCGTATGAATCTTCCTTCTACTATTGGTGGAAATTGGGAGTGGAGAGTAAGAAAAGAACAATTGACCCTTGCTTTAGCAGATAAGATATTACAATTAACGAAGCTTTATGGGAGGTAGCTAGATGTTAAATCAAGACAATTTTAAAAGTACGATACAACA
>JAAYSE010000103.1 GCA_012524135.1 Candidatus Epulonipiscium sp.
CAATAAGACTAGACGTTACTTCGTATACTTGGTCAATAACTTGATAACATCCATAGAGAATGCCTCCCAAAATGATAGATAGTAAAATTCTAACTACTTTTTTCATATTTTCACCTCCTTCCATATTATGGCCACTATTTTCTATTTTAAACCATTTCTTGTTTTAAAAAAAGACTCTTTTTAAAATTTTCTTATAATTATATCTAAATTTGATAAAAATAGAATAAATACTGCTATTTATTCTAAAAATTATTCTGATACAATATAATTTTTATCCTTATACTATCCTTTTGATCATAAAAATTAAAACGAATCTTATTTCTATAAAAAATTGACGTATCTAAAAATACATGGATACGTCAATTTTTATATTTTTATTTGTTTTTATATTTTATAGATCCAATCTCATAAATAAAACTATTTTGTAAGTTATACTTTCTATTCGATTTTATAAATAAATTTTATAAAAACAACTTTTCGTCTAAAAAGGATAACAATATAAAAAACTCTATTAAAATTAAAATTAAAATTCAAATTCAAATTAAACTACTGTCCTAATTTTAACCCAGGTATAGCATTTAAATCCCATTGATGTCGGATACCTTTTTTATATTCATAATATGCTGCTGATCCAATCATCGCTGCGTTATCTGTGCATAAAATCAAAGATGGATATTGTACTTGTAATCCTTCTTCCTTACAACGTTTTTGCATCTTTTTTCGTAATCCTTGATTTGCTGCTACTCCACCTGCCATAGCAATTTTAGATACCTTTTTATCTTTTGCTGCCTTGATTGTTTTTTCTACTAATACTTCTGTGACGGCTTCTTGAAAACTAGCAGCAATATTAGGTATATTAATTTCTTCATTTTTCATCTTTGCTTGGTTTAAATAATTTAATACGGATGATTTTAATCCGCTAAAACTAAAGTCATAAGAATCTTCTTCTAAATAAGCTCGAGGAAAATGAATAGATTCTGGATCTCCTTTTGTAGCTAATCGATCAATTTGAGGTCCACCTGGATACGTTAACCCTAGAGCTCTAGCTACTTTATCAAAAGCTTCTCCAGCCGCATCATCTCGAGTATGTCCTAATACTTCGTATTCGCCATAATCCTTTACATAAACTAAATGACTATGACCACCTGAAGCAACTAAACAAATAAAAGGAGGTTTAAATTCAGGATTATCAATATAATTGGCGGATATATGTCCTTCTATATGATGTACACCTACCAACGGCTTTTGCAAAGCAAAAGCAAGACCTTTAGCTGCTGATAACCCTACAAGAAGTGCTCCTACTAAACCTGGGCCATACGTTACCGCAATCGCATCAATTTGTTCAAAAGAACACTTGGCTTGCTGCATTGCTTCTTCTATTACTGGATTAATATTTTCTATATGTTTACGGGAAGCAATTTCTGGCACCACACCGCCATATTTTTTATGCAAATCAATTTGTGATGAAATAATGTTTGATAATACTTCGGTTCCATTTTTTACAACGGCTGCTGCCGTTTCATCACAAGATGTTTCAATCGCTAAGATATAAATATCTTTTTTGTTACACATATCTTATTCCTCCGGTAGTATAAATTTATTAATGTTTTTCCAACCTAATATCTTCCACTTTTCGTTCTCTTTCATTAAATAATATTCTATATATCTCTGTTCGGGACTATTAAGAATTTGTATCACTTTTACTTTTGCTTTATCTTGTTGTAAACCCAAATATTCTGCCTTACCTACTTTCGCACCAAGAATTTTTATATTGGTTTCTTTTGTACTTTCTATTTCTGCTTCAACTTTAGTCATTTGCATTTCTTTTTCATTCATTTCTAATAAATCATGATGAAATAATTTTCGCATCTGAATAATCAAAGGTTCTATTTCTTGCTTTTGAATAGTTCCGCCATATAAATATTCCATCCATTTTTGATATAAACTTATAACTTCTTCTGGGGTAGAAGGGTAATCTTGATCTAAATTATACTCCATCAATTGTTCAAATTTCGAAATAGGTTGGGATTGATTTTCTATTTTCTTTCCAACATGGAAATAAAATAAAACTCCTAAGCAAATCATCATCATGATTCCTATCATTTTTCTCATGATTTTTCTTCCTTTCCTGACTTATTACGAATACCTTTTACAATAATATGATATAATTCATCCTTCTCTTTTATTCCAATTTCTCGTTTTTTAGTCCTATAAGCAGTAACCGAATATATTTTTTTATTGATATATTGTCTTGCTAAAATACCTAAACTGAACCACGGTATACCAATAAGTTTGAATACGTATCCTAGAAATGGAATAACTATAACTAGTTGTATAATGGATATTCCTAATAAATAATAAATATAAATATGCCATTCTGTTTTCATTTTTATCTCAATGATCCGTCCAATACAAACAGCTATCATAATTTGTCCTATTAAAGACACAACCCAAAGAAAGAGTATAAATAATAATGCCACTGGAAAGCCAATCAATGATAACGTGAATAAACCAATTAACAATGCAAACATCAAAAATAAAATTCCACCACTACGAAAAACTTGATGTCTCTGATGATATAATATCATACTTCCTTCTTCAATAAATTTTTTATGTAAAGAAAGAATCATAAATCCAATTAATATTTGTACTAATATCCGAATAGTCAAAAGCATTATATGAGGTAATTCTTCTGCTTCTTGTAAAAAGTCTGGAATAGGAATAATTTTTTTTAAACTAGAAAATGTAGGCTGAAGCGAATGTACTTCCTTTTCAATATATGTTTCTGGTTGTTTATATACTTGACCTAATAAAGTATAAATTTGTCCATAGATCTTCGCTTGGGAACCTAAAGATAAACGTCCCTCATAAAGATAAATATTCCCTTCTATCTGTCCCTTTATTTCTGTAGACCCTTTAAAAATATGTAGATCCCCTTTATGATGACCTTGGATTTGTACATCACAAAACAGAAGGAATGCTTTTCCTTCTGTTTGATCTTCTTGATGTATTTTTTGTAAAAAATAAATACCTGATAATTTTTCGGTTTTTGCATATACAGTACTGGAAAGAAAAAAAACACAAATACAGCTAAAAAGAAAAAGATATTTGGAAACTATCGTATGTTTAATCATATTTCTACCTTTTCTTTACGGTATATTTGATATTGTACAACTCCAAGAACAATTAAAATAAAAATCAATACATTTTTTATATTTCCCATTATTTTTTGCACAAACACAAATACTTCATTTATATTATGTTGCAATTGAACTAAATAATCTGCTAATAAATCAAAGGTAGGAATAAATTGACCAATCCATGAAGCAGTATAAGGATTATTGAGTAAAAATTGGAGTAATTCCTGTTGATACATCACTAATAAAACTCCAATCCCAAATAAAATAGAAAAAATTCCCCATACAATTCCATTTATGTTTTCTATACATGATTGTGGTTCTAAGTGATACTGCGGAGTTATTTTGTTGATTTTTGACATTACATTCCTTGTAAAATCTTCTGGTACTTCTACTACACTCATTTTTTTAAACTCTTCTTGAATTTGTTCATAGGCATAGAAGGTTTCTACACATGAATCACATTTTTGTAAGTGTTGATTTAATTGATACGCTTGATCTTTTGATAGAACTCCATCTAGGTAATTCATCATAAGTTCATCTGCGTGCTCACACTTCATATATCTCACCTTCTTTCATCGTCAACCATTCTTCTTTGATCATTTTTCTTGCACGAAAAATTCTATTTTTTACTTTTGATAAAGGTTCGTCAATAACATCTGCTATTTCTTTATAGGATAAGCCTTGTTGATGATATAAAATAATCGGTATCCTATACATATCTGGCATTTGATCTAAAATAGATTGTACTGCATTTCTGCGTTCTTGACGCAAATAAGATTCTTCTGGAGTACCTTCTGCAACAGGTTCATATATCATATTATCTAAAGAAATGGTAGCTTGTTTTTGTTTTCTTCGATGATCAATTACTAAATTAGTGGTAATACGAATAATCCATGTAGAAAATTTATACTGTGGTGAGTATTTATCTAAATTCCGATACACTTTAATAAACACTTCTTGTGCTAAATCATTTGCTTCTTCCGTATCATTTGTCATCCGTAAAATAATAGAGTATACTAAATTTTTATATCTATTCACTAATTCTTCGAATGCATTTTTATCTCCACTTAGACATTGTTGTATGATATCATAATCTTCCATACGTTTCACCATCTTGTTTTTTATCTTTATCTATTTATCTTCGTTACTTCTATATACGTATTTAGACTTTCTATGTCTGTTTTATTTTTCAAAAGTCAAAGTGGTTTTCATTAAATCTTTTCCTAATTTTATATTTGAAAAATATTGTTTCGCATTCCCTATATAATAATTGGGTTCTGTTAATGAAGGGCTATAATGAGTGAGCCATAATTCTTTTACTAAACCTTCTGCAGCTAATTGTGCAGCTTCTGAAAAAAGCATATGTTTATATTCGATTGCTTTTTCTTTTTTATTTTCTTCTCCATACATTCCTTCACATATAAATAAATCAGATTCTTTAATAAAGTGTACCAAATCTTTAATTGGCCGAGTATCTGTGCAATAACTAACAGTTAAACCTTTTCGTGGAGGTCCAAGTACCATAGAAGGAAGAAACTCTCTATCTTTCCAGATTACTTTTTCTCCATTTTGCAAAATCTTCCAAAATGATCTTGGAATTTGATATTGCTCTGCTTTTTCCGGTTGAAATTTAGGTTGTCGATGAAATTCTATACGATAAGCCAAACAAGGCATGGTATGCTCTACAGGAAGGGTATGTATATGAAATTCTCCTATAGAAAAAGATTGGGATTCTCGATTGCTACATTCTACATAATGAATTTCATAAGGAAGTTCAGGTGCAATAACACGAAGTCCTTGTACGACACGACGTAATCCAGGTGGTCCTAGAATCGTTAAAGGTTCTTTTTTGCCTGCATTCCCTAAAGTTAATAAAATACCAGGTAATCCTGCTACATGATCTCCATGATAATGAGTTAGACAAATAATATCTATGGATTTAAATCCCCATCCTATCATTTTTAAAGGGATTTGTGTTCCTTCTCCACAATCAATTAAAGCCATCCTACCATTATATCGTAATAATAAAGCAGTTAGCCATCTTTCTGGTAAAGGCATCATCCCGCCTGTTCCTACTAAACAAACATCAAGCATATGCGCTCTCCTTTAGTTGTCTATTTTTACCTGTATTATATTACAATAAAAGACGTATGGCAAGGCGTTTATTTTTAAATAAGTCAAATACTCAAAGAAAAAAATAGACATCTATAGATGTCTATTTTTTTCTTTGTAAACAACAGGTGAAATAGAAAAAGTCTGAATCCATTTTTCATAACAAGACTGACAAAGATCAATAACGTGAATTTCACCATCTCTTTTTGATAAATATCCCCATTCTTTTTGAATATGAATAACTTCTTCAAAGTTGCCATGTTTGTCTTTTGGAATGAGTTTCCCACATCCATTACAATAAATATTTGCAACTTCTTGTTTTGGTACAGATATGATCTTATATTGTCTCATAATAGATGCCCTCACTTTATATCTTCCGTCATTGAAGATTCATATCTAAATAAAATCTACTCAATAGCCACATGCTTTTGAATATCTTCATTCGTATATCCATTCTCTAATAAAGGTTGTATAAAATCTTTTGGAATATCCGGAACATAGGATTTTAATAAAACAGCTTTTCCTGTTATATGATATTTTCCTATATCTCCTGGTATCATAAAAGATTGTCCTTTTTTAAACTTGGATTGAATCTCATTATGCTCTATTATACCTTCTCCATTTACACATGTATAGAGGTAAAATTTGAGGTTTTTTGTGTTTTCTTCTATTGTGCCATGTAATTGTATTTTTTCAATAGCAAAATAGGAATTAGCAATATAATAAGTATACGTAGCATCTGATTGCTCAATCATAAGTCCATCGATCTTAGGATTGGATTGTGGAGTAAAATCAATAACATCTAATGCCTTTTTAACATGTAATTCTCTAGGTTGACCATCTAATCCCACACGATTCCAATCATAAACACGATAGACGGTATCTGAATTTTGCTGTATTTCAGCAATAACAATATTTTCTTCAATTGCATGAACTAAACCGGCAGGAATATTAATAATATCTCCTGCTTGAACAGGAATACGAGTTAAATAAGATTCTACTTTTCCTTGTTGAATCGCTTTTTCAAACTTTTCTTTCGTCGTGCCTTCTTTTAAACCTGCGACTAACGTAGCTTTCTGCGGAGCCGAAAGTACATACCACATTTCACATTTTCCTAACTCACCTTGTTCATGCATTTTTGCATATTCATCTTGTGGATGCACTTGAACCGATAATTTATCTTGAGCATCTAATAATTTAATTAAAAGAGGGAATTTTTTTAAATGACCCAATTCTTGACCTAGTAAAGCCTTCGGATCTTTTTCAAATAGTTCTTGCAATGTCATCCCCTTTAAAGGTCCATGAACAATTTTACTCACTCCATTAGGATGACATGCAATATCCCAACTTTCCCCTGTATGTTTATAAGGAACAGATCGTTGATATAAGTTTTGTAATTGATTTCCACCCCAAACCCGTTCTTTATAAACAGAATCAAAAAATAAAGGATATAACATCTAGATCACTCCTTATTGTATGTTGTTAAGAAGCTCTATTGCTTTTTGTACAACATTATCTACTGTAAATCCAAAGTGTTCAAAAAGTTTAGCTGCTGGTGCAGAAGCTCCAAACGTATCGATACAAATGGTATCTCCATCAATTCCTGTATACTTATGCCATCCAAAAGAACTTGCTGCTTCTACTGCTAAACGAGCTCTTACATTTTTAGGAAGAACCTTGTTTTTATATTCTTCGGATTGAGCATCAAATAGCTCCATTGAAGGCATACTTACTACTCTAGCATCTATTCCTTTTTCTTTTAACACTTTTTGTGCTTCATAGACTAACTCTACTTCCGATCCAGTCGCTATTAAAATAAGATCAGGTGTCGTTTTTTCTGAATCTACTAAAATATACGCACCTTTTAAAGCATCTTTGCTAGTTTCGGAATAATAGGGTAAATTTTGTCGTGTTAAGACTAAAGCGGTAGGACCTGTTTGATGAGTAATCGCATGATACCATCCTGCTGCTGTTTCTTTACTATCTGCAGGTCTAAATACCGTAAAGTTAGGAATACTACGGATTGCTGCTAAATGTTCAATCGGTTCATGAGTAGGTCCATCTTCTCCTACTCCAATGCTATCATGGGTTAATACATAGACAACGGGTAAGCCCATCAAAGCAGAAAGACGCATACTACCTTTCATATAATCACTAAATACAAAGAAGGTAGATACATAAGAAATAAGACCTCCATGAAGAGCCAATCCATTTGCAATAGCTGCCATCGCATGTTCACGAACACCAAAATGAAGGTTCGCACCACTATAATCTTTTGCAGAAAAATGTCCTTTATCCTTCATAATGGTCTTCGTAGATGGAGATAAATCAGCAGATCCTCCGATTAAATTAGGAATGATCTTTGCTAAACGATTTAAAACTTCTCCTGAAGCGTTTCTCGTTGCTACGGATTTATGATCAAACTTCCAAAATTCTTCGTCTTGTAATAAATCAAATGGTAATTCTTTGCTATGCCATTGTTCCCATTCTTTTGCCAAATCAGGATACGTTACACGATAGGATTCCCAAATGGAATTCCATTTTTTTTCTTCCTTTTGTCCTTTTAATTGACATTGATACATATGTGCTCTTACTTCATCCGGTACATAGAATTCTTCTTCAAAGGACCATTGTAAAATATCTTTTGTAGCTGCTAAATTATCTATTCCTAATGGTTCACCGTGAGCAGATGCTTTTCCTTGTTTAGGAGATCCGTATCCTATTTGAGTTTTGATAATAATAATAGTAGGTTTAGAAGTTTCTTTTTTGGCTTCTTCGATGGCTTTTCCGATAGCATCAATATCATTTCCATCTTCTACTTTTAATACTTGCCAATGATATGCTTCAAAACGTTTTGCAACATCTTCTGTAAAAGCAACATCCGTAGAACCTTCAATACTAATTTGATTCGAATCATATAGTGCTATTAACTTTCCTAATTGTAATGTTCCCGCAAGAGATGCTGCTTCTGATGAAATTCCTTCCATTAAGCAACCATCCCCTACTAAAGTATACGTATAATGATCTACAATAGGATGATTGGGACGATTAAAACGAGCGGCTAAATATGCTTCTGCCATTGCCATTCCTACTGCATTAGCAAAACCTTGTCCTAATGGACCTGTAGTAGTTTCTACTCCCGTAGTATGTCCATATTCAGGATGTCCTGGTGTTTTACTGTCAAATTGTCTAAATTGTTTTAAATCTTCAATCGTTAATCCATATCCAAATAAATGAAGTAATGAATATAAAAGCATAGAACCATGACCAGCGGATAATATGAAACGATCTCGATCGAACCAATTAGGATTCTCGGAATTATGTTTCATATGTTTTGCCCATAGTTCATAAGCCATCGGTGCTGCTCCTAGGGGAAGCCCTGGATGCCCTGAATTCGCTTTCTGTACAGATTCTGCTGACAAAATTCGAATGGTATTAATCGTCAGTTGATCAATTTCTTTCATGAAATTTCCTCCTTATTTCTTCTTTCTTTTATTTCATAGACTTCAACTAATACTTTTCTGTGTTCATTGTATCATATTTATTCTGTTTTTAAAATAACAAACTCACCTACTCTGCTTCATTCATTATTTTATTTTGGGGTAATAAAAAAGCACCTACTATCGTTGTAACTGGTATTGCAAATAAAAGGCCGATACTTCCAGAAATAGCTCTTACCACTTCTGTAGCAATCATATCCATATTCATAATCTCTATCATTGAAAGTTTATAAGCTAAAAATAATAACATCACATGAATAGATCCTCCTGCATAAGCCAAAATAAGTGTATTCGACATGGTACCCATAACATCTTTTCCTATATTCATCCCAGATTGAATTAATTCCTTCGTCGTTAATCGTGTATTGGCCTTCGTCAATTCATACATGGAAGAAGCAATAGACATACTTACATCCATAACTGCACCTAAAGCTCCTAAGATAATTCCAGCAAATAAAATACCTGTTAAATCAAAATCCGTTCCTTGAGGAATATACATTAACATTTGGGATTCTGCATTATTTAAGCCCGATAAATGTGTTTTTTGTCCAATCCACCAAGCAATAAGTCCAGCCATTATTACTCCAATAATCGTTCCTATAATAGCAGTAGTTGTTTTTCGATTCCACCCGCTAACCAATACTAATGTAACAATTGTAATACCTGTAGAAATAAAAATCGATAAAAGAATAGGATTATAACCTTTTAATATCCCTGGAAGTAAAATTTTTAACACAGCTCCTATCGTTAATACTAAAGTAATAACTGCCTTGATTCCCTTTCCTTTTCCAATAACAACTAATAATATAATAAATAAACCAGCTAAGTAAAAAAGATAAGTGTCTCTTACGGGTTCTACCACATAAGCTTCTGTAATCTCTCCTGTTTCATTTTTTTCTAAAAATAATACCACCTTATCTCCTTCTTTTGCTATATATTGATAGAAAGAATCTGTATGAAAAGTATTTTCAGCAGTAAATAACATATTTTTATACGGTTTGTTGATTCCTTTAACACGAAGTTTTTGACTTCGTAAAACAAGGTCTTCTCCTGACGTAAGTACTTCTTCTACATTATCTTCTATCACTTTGATGACTTTTGCTCGAATATAAATATTTTCTTGTATTTCTTCTGCCAAAAATGTATGAGAATCCATCATAACGATACAAATAAACAGTATCCCTAGCATTATCTTTTTACGCATCGTACCTCTCCTTTTTTTCTATTCTATATATAAAACACGAAGGTATAAACTCCTTCGTGTCCTATCTTATCATTTTTCTTCTTTTTTTTTACTATTCCCTTGATAAAATTGATATAATTTTTTAGATACTTGTTGATGAATTTCTTCTGCTGGTTTTTGCATCAAAATTTCAATTCCTTCATCTACATGAGTAATCGCATAAATATGAAATAAGCCTTTTTTAATACTTTCCAGGACTTCTTTTTTTAATACTAGTTCTGGTACATTCTGTTTCGGAATGATCACTCCTTGGCTTTTTGTAAAACCTCTTTTTTTACAAAGATGAAAAAAACCTTCTACCTTTTGAGTGACTCCACCTATAGGCTGTATTTCTCCTCTTTGATTGAGTGAACCGGTAACAGCAATACCTTGATCAATCGGTATCTCTGCCAAACTAGATAAAATGGCATATAATTCTGCACTCGAAGCACTATCTCCATCTACACCATAATAGCTTTGTTCAAAAGCAATGTGGCAAGATAATGAAAGTGGAAATTGTTGAGCATACCTTTGGCCTAAATAACCAGATAAAACTTGAACTCCTTTTGTGTGAACCCTGCCACTCAAGTCTGATTCTTTTTCAATATTAATAATTCCCGATTTCCCCATATAGGTAGTAGCAGTAATTCGAGTAGGCTTAGCAAAAATATAATCTCCTACATCCATAATCGCTAACCCATTGACTTGACCTATACAAAATCCTGTCGTATCCATCATCAGTATTTGTTCTTCAAATTGTTCTTCGATCATCTCTTCGTATAAATTACTTCTTTTATTTTTTTCTTGGATAGCCTTTTGAACATGTTTATCTAAAACTTTTGTATGTTGTTCCATTTGTGCCCACGCATTCGATTCATATAAGACCTCTACAATCTTACTAAATTGAGTGGTTAATTTGTTTCTATGATTTGCTATACGTGAGGCATATTCAACGACTCTTTTAATCGCATCCGTATGAAAAGGATTGAGGTTTTGTTCTTGGGAAAATTGATGAATAAAATGAATTAATTGAGCTACACTCTCATTGTTTTTCGGCATAATGGTATTAAACTCTGCACGAATTTTAAATAATTTTTTAAAATCCTCATCATATTCATATAGTAAATGATAGAAGTATGGACTTCCTATTAAAATTACTTTTACATTAAATGGAATGGGCTCTGGTTTTAATGCAGAGACCGTAATCCCCATCAATTGCTCTCTAACATTTTCAATGGAAATTTCTTGTGTTTTAAGAACACGTTTTATTAATTCCCATGTTTGAGGTTGAGATAAAACATCTTGTACCTGTAAGATTAAATATCCTCCATTGGCTTCATGAAAAAGTCCAGGTCTGATTTTTGTAAAATCTGTTCTTAAAGTTCCAAATTCATTACTGTATTCAATTTTACCTAAAAGATTATAAAAAGTTGGATTAAAATCAATAACAACAGGTGCTCCTTTTGTATCCGTATGGTCCACTAATACATTCACCGTATATCGAGCTAAAAAATCCTCTTGGCTTGTTTTCGCTACCCAGGGTAAAAGATCTGCAATATTTTCTTCGTCCTCTTCTTCTTCTCCTTGTATAAATTGATATAAATGATCCAATATATCTTCTTTTACCGCTTCTAAATATTGAAGAACTTTTTTGTTATCCTGATATTCTTCCTGAAAAGGAGTCATATAATATCCTACAATGTGTAGTCCTATTTTATAATCCAATTGTTCAATTTTTTTTCGTAGTTTTTTTTCTAATTCGTGAATTTCCTTAATAACTTGTTCTGCTTCTTCTTCTAAAATATCTGAGTTATGCATAATTTCTTCTTTTTTCTCTTCAGAAAGAGTATCGTATTGAGTTTCTGTAATTTTTTCTCCTTCGACTATTGGAATAAAATAAGCACCATCTTTTGATATTCTTATATGAAATCCTAATTTATTTGCTCGATCTTTAATATATTTAAAAATATCTTCACTTTGTTTTTGATATTCTTTTATGAGTTCACTTTTTTCTTTTTCATACTTTTCTTCTTGAAAAGCTTTTAATAACTGAATGGTTAATGTTTTAATGAATTCTTCCATATTGTTTTGAAATTTTCTTCCTTGTCCTGGTGGAAAAGTTAATGCCAATGGACAATTGTTGTTCTTAAAGTTATAAACATAACACCATTCCCAAGGAGTGGATTCTTTCATCGCAATAAAAGAGGCGGCTATTTTCGCATAACTCGTTTTTCCTGTTCCTGTAGGACCAGACATATAAATATTATAGCCTGGGGCCTTAATTTGTAATCCAAAATCCATCGCTTTTACTGCTCGATCTTGCCCAATAATATCAATCTTATCTAATTTATTATCTTTATTTTCATAAAAAGATTCCTCATCCATCTTTATATCTTCATATGATAACGCTCTGTTCTTTCTCATCATATCCCTCCTTCCTCTTATATACTATATTCTATATAAAAAAAAGGGTTCCCTATTTACAAATCTCTCCACATAATATATCCATCTTCACGAGTATCTTGATAATATTCTTTCCGAATGCCCATAATACGAAATCCATATTTTTCATATAAAGAACGAGCCTTATTATTACTAACACGTACTTCTAGTGTTAAAGCTCGTAAACCTATTTTTTTCCCTTCTTGAATTAATGTTTCTATTAGTTTAGAACCAATCCCCTTTCCTTGTACTTTGGGTAATACGGCAATATTCGTAATATGTCCTTCATCTACAATCTTCCATAAACCTGCATAACCAGATACTATTTGATCATATATAGCAACAAAGTAAATAGCGAAATCATTGTCTTGAATTTCTTTCGTTAGGGATTGCTTTGACCAAGGGATCGTAAAACATTGTTTTTCTATTTCCCATACTTGTGAAATATGATTTTTTTTCATCGATGTAATAATAATTTCCTTCTCCATAACTGATCCTCCCGAATACTAGGATAAAAAACTAAATAAATTTACGCGTGATGTTTTTTAGCATATTCTCGTTCTGCTTGAGAAGGACGCAAATAAAAAGGAACAAACTCCATATAATTTTGTGTCTTTCCTTCTTTTACTAATTGCATACCCAAAGAAGCAATGGTAGCAGCCCTTTGACGGTTATTCGATGTATGAACCCATTGATATGAATTTGTAGGTAACGTTTTTTTAATTATTTCTTGATATACATCCACTCCATCCCCTAAAAAAAGAATAGGGTCTTCTTGTTGCTGTACTTCTTGAAGTAATTGTTCTATAGGAATAGCCCGATAGTCGGTTAGACGTTTTAACTGACCATTTTGTCTTTTATAAGAGGCTGTATATACCTGATTTCTTCGTGCATCCATAATAGGACAAATCAAAAAATGAGATGCATGATATACATTATTTGCCAAACCATCTAATGTAGGAATACCTATTAATGGTTTTTTTAATCCTTGAGCCATGCCTTTTGCTGTAGCCGCTCCAATACGCAATCCTGTAAAAGATCCAGGGCCACTAGCTACAGCAATAGCATCTATATCTGATGTTTGTATTCCACAAGCCTGAAACATATCATTCATCATAGGCATAAGAGTTTGTGAATGTGTTTTTTTGTAATTAATAGTAAACTCACTAAGCAGTTGATTTTCTTCTACAATAGCTACACTAGCTACCAATCCTGATGTATCAATTCCTAATACTTTCATATAATTCCTTCCTTTGAATAAATAAATTATTTTTTAACTTATACAATAGTCTCCTTATAATCAAAAAGCAATACTATTTTTTCACTATTATTTTTCGATAATCCAGTCCTTTTTCTAATTCTTTTTCAATGGTAATCCATATTGCATCTTGGGGAATTAAATCTTCTATTAGATTTGCCCATTCTATTAAGCAAACGCCATCTCCATAAAAGTATTCTTCATATCCAATCTCCTCTAATTCACTACTATCTCCTAGACGATACACATCAAAATGATAAAAAGGGAGACGTCCACTATATTCGTTTACAATCGTAAAAGTAGGACTCGTAATTGCTTCTTCGATACCAAGTCCTTCGGCTAATCCTTTGCTAAAGACCGTTTTACCTACACCTAAATCACCCATTAAGCAATACATATCTCCGACTTTAGCATTTTCTCCAATCATTTGTCCTATTTTCTTGGTTTCTTCTGGAGTATAGGTTTCATAAATCATGTTTTTCGCTCTCTTTCTACATTGGTTTACATTTTCATACTTAATCCAATTCTTTTTTTGGGAACATCTACACTAATGACACGCACCTTTACAATATCTCCTACCGCTACTATATCTAAAGGATGTTTTACATATTGGTCCGATAATTCAGAGATATGAACCAATCCATCTTGATGTACTCCTATATCTACAAAGGCACCAAAATCAATAACGTTTCGAACGGTTCCTTCTAAAATCATACCCTCTTTTAAATCTTCTAATTCTAAAATATCTTGTCTTAAAATAGGCTGTGGCATCTCGGTTCGAGGATCTCGTCCTGGTTTGGCGAGTTCTTTTAAAATATCTTCCAATGTTTCTTTTCCTACTTCTAATTGGGTGGCCAACTCATCCATTGATTTTACTTGATCCTTTATTGATTGCAACTTATTATTTTTAACATCTTCTGCTGTATAGTCTAATTTTTTTAATAATTTTTTTACTACGCTATAGGATTCAGGATGTACTCCTGTATTATCTAAAATATTTTCTCCCTCTCGAATTCTTAAAAAGCCTGCACATTGTTCAAATGCTTTAGGACCTAATTGTGGAACTTTTAACAATTCATCGCGTTTTGTAAAAATCCCATTGTCTTCTCGATATTGAACAATATTTTTGGCAACTTTATTGGATACTCCCGCAACATAAGAAAGTAAAGAAAAGGAGGCTGTATTTACATCTACTCCTACTTGATTGACTGAGTTTTCTACTACTCCTTGCAAAGTATCTTCTAATCGTTTTTGATTCATATCATGTTGATATTGTCCTACCCCTATCGATTTTGGATCAATTTTTACTAATTCTGCTAAGGGATCTTGTAAACGTCTAGCAATAGATACAGCACTACGAAGTGAAACATCAAATTCTGGAAATTCTTCAGCGGCGAGTGAAGAGGCCGAATATACAGAAGCTCCTGCTTCATTGACAATAACATAATAAATTTGATTGGGTAATTCTTGTATGAACTCAGCTATAAATTGTTCTGTTTCTCTAGATGCCGTTCCATTTCCTATAGCAATAAGATGAACGCCATATTTTTTAATCCATTGTGTAAGCACTTTTTTACTTTCCTCTATTTTTTGTTGAGGGGGAGTAGGATAGATTACCGTTGTATCTAACACTCGTCCTGTCTCATCCACAACCGCTATTTTACAACCTGTACGATATGCGGGATCAACCCCGAGGACCACCTTATTTAAAATAGGGGGTTGTAATAAAAGTTGTTGAAGATTGGCAGAAAATACTTTTAATGCCCCTTCTTCTGCTTTTTCTGTTAATTCATTACGAATTTCTCGCTCTATAGAAGGAGCAATTAAACGTTTATAGCTATCCATAATTGTAGATTGTAAAAGTTCCTTTATCTTTGTCTGTTCTGTTTGTATAATCTGATGTTCTAGATACATAATTACTTTTTCTAAAGGTACTTCTATTTTAACTGTTAATACTTTTTCTTTTTCTCCTCGATTCATCGCTAATATACGATGACCTGGAATTTTTTTAATCGCTTCTTCATAGTCATAATACATTTCATAAACAGAAGATATCGTATCATCCTTGACTTTTGTAGCAATCGTTCCTTCTTGAAATGTTAATTTTCGTATATACTGACGATATAATGGTTCGTCTGAGATTTGCTCAGCAAGAATGTCTTGAGCTCCTTGTAATGCTTCTTCGCTATTCATTACTTCTTTTTCGGAATTTACATATTCTTGTGCTAATGCTACTATATCTTCCACCTTTTTTTGCGTCCAAAGTATTTGTGCTAAAGGTTCTAAACCTTTTTCCTTTGCAATCGTAGCCCGTGTTCTTCGTTTAGGACGAAAAGGACGATAAATATCCTCTAACTCTACTAATGTAGTAGCTTGTACTAATTGTTTTTGAATTTCTTCTGTAAGCTTTCCTTGTTCTTTAATACTTTCTGTAATTTGTTCTTTTTTTTCTTGTAAAGTTCTTAAATATTGAAGACGTTGATAAAATTCTCGTAAAATAGTATCATCTAATGATCCTGTTTTTTCTTTTCGATATCTTGCAATAAAAGGAATGGTATTTCCTTCATCCATCAATTGAATTGTATTTTCTACTTGAAAAGTTTTTAATTGAAATTCATTTTGAAGTTCTTTTGCTATATTCATATTCATTCCTCTTTCTTTTAACAATGCACTCTTTTTATTATAAAGGATTTGACTAACTGTCACAAGGAATTTTTAAAGAGCTTACCTAAAATCATAACTTTTTATTCCTTATGATTTATATATAAATGTAAAAAGAGATAACCGAAGTTATCTCCCCTACATTATCTTTTTAATTTTATATTTCCTAATTGAAATTTATCATGAATAGCATTGATAGCATTTTCTGCTTTATCTTCATCAATGAGTACAGATATTTTTATTTCGGATGTAGAAATCATTTGTATATTAATATGTGCATCATATAATGCTTCAAACATTTTAGCAGCTACTCCTGGATTACTAACCATCCCTGCTCCTACTACAGAAACTTTTGCTACATTTTCATCATGGACAATATCTTTAACGGTTAATCGTTCTCTGTTTTCCTCTAATAAATCTAATGTTTCTTCCAACATATCTTTAGCAACTGTAAAAGTAATATCTTTTGTACCATCTCTACCAACCGATTGTAAAATAATATCGATATTTATTTTATGTTTCGCTAACAATCCAAATAAATTAAAAGCTTTTCCTGGTTCATCATGAACCCCGATAACTGAAATTCGAGCTACATCTTTATCCGCTGCTACTCCACTGATTAACATTTTTTCCATGTTACAAACCTCCCTTACTACAGTACCTTCTTCATAATTTAAACTCGATCGTACGACTAATTCTACATGGTATTTTTTTGCTAGTTCTACAGAACGATTATGCAATACCCTAGCCCCTAAAGATGCTAATTCTAACATTTCATCATAAGTAATCTCTGATAATTTTTTTGCATCTTTTACTATTCTTGGATCGGCCGTATAAATACCCTCTACATCTGTATAAATTTCACAACGATCTGCTTTTAATACAGCAGCCAAAGCAACTGCTGTCGTATCAGAACCACCACGTCCTAACGTTGTAATATCATCAAAACGATTGATTCCTTGAAATCCAGTAATAATAACAATGTTTTTTCTTTCTAATTCCGCTTGCACTCGATCTGTTTGTATATTCTTTAGACGCGCTTTACTATAAGTAGAAGTAGTATTCATCCCCACTTGATAAGCATTTAAAGAAATAGATGGATAACCTAGTTTTTCTAATGCTATCGCCATTAATGCTACAGATTGTTGTTCTCCTGTAGAAAGTAACATATCCATTTCTCTACGAGAAGGTTTACTATTGATTTCTTGTGCTTTAGCAATTAGTTCATCTGTTGTATCTCCTTGTGCGGATAAGACTACCACCACATCATTACCTTCATCATAACTTTTTCCAATTCTTTTTGCTACATTTAAAACTTTTTCTGCATTTGCTACGGAGCTTCCCCCGAATTTTTTTACTATTAACACTTTGGTCCCTCCTTTTAATTCATGAGTATTTCTGCGCCCTGCTGTGATGGGTTTATTATGGTCAAATTCCAACGATTGGATAATTGTTGCAAGAAAGGTTTCATTTTTTGTTCAAAGACTGTATCTTCTTCTATAGCTGCAATTAATGTGGGACCTGCTCCACTTAAAAATACTCCCTTTGCTCCTATAGATAATGCTTTTTTAAAAATATCTTCCATTTCTGGCACTAACGGTATCCTATAGGGTTGGTGAAATCGATCTTTCATAGCAACGCGTAAATGCTCCGTATTTCCAGTCATCATCGATGCTATTAATAAAGCGGTTCGGGATGCATTATAAATACCATCTTGCAAAGAAATTTGTTTTGGTATCACTTGCCTTGCCTCTTGGGTAGCTAAAGGAAAATCTGGCACCATTAATGCAAAAGATAATTGTTTTGGCAAAGGTATTTTAACATAATGAAGCTCTTCCTTTTCCAAAACGGCAGTAACCATACCTCCTAAAAAAGCAGGAACAATATTATCTGGATGACCTTCTATCATAGCACCCATTTTAGCTAATTGCTCTTTCGAATAATTCGTATTCAACAAATAATTTGCAATTAAAAGTCCAGCTGCAATGCAAGCTGCACTACTACCTAATCCTCTAGTACAAGGTATATGATCTTCTTGTATAAGACGAAGTCCTGGAACCTTTTTCCCTAACAATTGATAAAAGTGTTGAATCGTTTTATATATTAAATTTGTTTCATCGGTAGGGATTTGCATATCTTGTGGATTTTTTATAATAATCTCTAATCCTTGAGGAATAGTTTCTACGGTAATATAATTATATAAATCTAAAGCCATCCCAATACAGTCAAACCCAGGTCCCATATTGGCTGTTGTTGCAGGTACTTTCACGGTAAACATTATTTTACACCTGATTTCTATTTTGTTATTCTACACGAATCTTATTACGAATTTCTAAACCACTAGAACCGTCCATCAACTGATCTAGTTTTTCTTGTATCTCACCTTCTGTCGATTCATGGGTAATAAAACCAAATTCATCTTTATAATCTTCTAATTGTATACTATGAATATTACCAAATAAACTTTCTACTTGTTTTATGGCTGTAGAAAAATCCGTATAACCTAAACGGATAAAGTATTGAGTAGGAGCATAATAACTATCTAATAATTCCATTTTTTTTGTACTCCAAAAGGACATAATATTTCTTTCTAAATGTTTTACTGCATCAACAATATCCGCTACTACAGCACTCGCTGTTGGTAATTTTCCTGCGCCTTTTCCATAAAACATTACATCCCCTATTACATTTCCTTTCACTAAAATAGCATTAAAAACACCATGAACAGTAGATAACGGGTGATCCATTCGAAGTAAAAGAGGAGATACACGTGCCCAAACTTCATTATCTTGTTTTTTACTCATTGCTACTAACTTAATTTCTCGATCCATTTTAGCTGCATAGGCCATATCTGCCTGTGAAATAGCAGTAATTCCTTCTGTATAAATATCTTCATAATCTACTTGCATACCAAAAGCTAAAGAAGACAAAATAGCAATTTTACGACAAGCATCATGTCCTTCTATATCTGCTTCAGGATTACGTTCTGCATATCCCTTTTCTTGGGCTTCTTTTAATACCGTTTCAAAAGGCAAACCTTCTTCTTTCATTTTTGTTAAAATAAAATTTGTTGTCCCATTTAAAATTCCTGTAATTTCATAAATTTCATCGGCAGTAAGTGATTGGTTTAATGGACGAATAATAGGAATACCACCGCCTACACTGGCCTCAAATAAGAAGTTTATATCTTTTTCTTTTGCAATTTTTAATAGTTCAGCTCCATGTTTTGCTACTAATTCTTTATTAGAGGTAACTACACTTTTACCATCTAATAACGCTCTTTTTACAAAAGTATACGCTGGTTCTACACCACCCATCACTTCAACGACAACTTGAATTTCTGGATCCGCTAAAATAGGTTCTATATCATGAACTAAAATAGAGGAGACTGGATCTCCTGGAAATTCTCTACGATCCAATACATATTTTACTTTAATTTCTTTTCCTGCTCTTTTATTAATACTGTCTCCATTTGTTTTAAAAACTTCTAAAACTCCTGAACCAACAGTACCATATCCTAATACAGCAATTTGAACCATGTGATTCACTCCCTTGCAATAATTTTAATTTGACGTACTCCTTTAGAACTTTCTACGCTTTCCATTAAATTTTGAATATCTTCTGACATGGGGAAGGTTTCTATACTAATCGTAACATTTGCAATTCCATTAATAGGTATATTTTGATTAATCGTTAAAATATTTGCTCCTGTTTTCGCAATAACATTCAAAACATGAGACAATAACCCTGGTTCATCATCTAATTGTAATGCTAATGTAATTGTTTTTCCACGAGTATTTTCATAAAATGGAAAAATAGCATCTTTATATTTATAAAAAGAACTTCGACTAATTCCTACCTGTTCTACAGCTTCTTGTACGGTTAACACTTGTCCTGTATCTAAAAGTTTTTTAGCTTCAACTACTTTTAAAAATACATCTGGTAATACCTCTTTATCAATAATATAATACTTTGTTTTCTTTTCCATACCCTTCTCCTTGTTTTTGTACAATGGACATATGTGTTTGATAGACAGAATAATATCATATACTATGCAAAACTTCAAGGAAAATATGATATTTTTTTATATTCTATGATTTTTATATTTTAAACAATAATTTTTCAATATTTTTATTCAATTTTTAAAACCCCTTCCTTTTTGGAAGGGGTCTATCTTAAATTTATATATTTTTCATTATCCCTTTATTTATTTTTTCTCGTAATTTCAATAAATATTGTGTCTCTTTCGGATATTGTTTAAATGTAATTTCTTCAGATAATCCTTCTTCAATTAGTTGTATAACAAACTCTTTGCCTTTTAATGTTTCTAAATATTGCATAGCACGTAAATCCTGCAATGCTTCATGAAAAACTAGAAGACGTATGGATGGAATAGGACCCTCTTTACCAGGATATACCAAAAATGGGTCTCCGGAAGGAAAAGCTCTATCACAATCCGTTACTTGAAAAGGATTAATTGAAAAAGCTGAAAATTGTGCATTCCAAAAATTATATCCCCAATGTAAAAAACCAACAATATTATATTTATATAATTGCACTCCTATAATTCTATTTCTGGCAGATGGCATAGCAAAAAAACGATTGCTTACCTCCTTATACTGACTACAGCAATAATAGGTCCATAAGTGAGGTACTTTATTTTCTAAAAATGGCTCTATATGATTATTGGCTGGTATCGGTCTTTTCACTATTTTATTTTTATAAAAGTCATAATTTGATAATGCATCAATAATAGGATAACCCTCTAAAACTTCTTCTACATTCGCTACCGCCGCTTTATAATTTTCTAAATGTTCTTGTCTAGGTTCATCGGATATATGAAAATAACAATAGTCTTGTAATTTATATTTCTCTATAACAGGCAATAGGTGCATGAAAAACTGTTGTAAAAAACCTTGATATTCCTCTTCCTGTGGCATCTGTTTCCCAACCAAATAATTGTTTATATGTACCTTGTTCATACCCCATAATTTTAGGAGCATGTTTTGCTCCCCATTGAGTAAATAAATGAGCAATCTCAAAATATTCAACGCCACATCTTTGACACATCTGAATCCATCTTTCTAACAGTGAAAAATCAAACGTATATTTATCTTTATCCTTTATGACCTTCACTAATTGTACCGTCGTTCTTTCTCCTCCTATGGCAGTATCTAAAGGTGGAGTAAAGACAGGTGTAAGAATCATATTTATACCATACTCCGTAGCCATTTTTATAAATTTTTTCATCAAATTCCAGTGTTCTTCACTAAATACCTTTACTTTATAATAATCAGCAATACAATCAGAATGAAACCACTCTGTATGAATAAGTTTTTGTTTGGGTAACTTTGCATTAAGAATTGTAACTTCAAAAACAATACTATTTAAAATTTCTTCTTCAGTTTTAAATAGTATCTTTATAGGATATGTACCTGGTAAAACTTCTTCTGATGGCTTTACACGAATCCAAAGAGATCGCCAATATTCTTCTACTAGATATAAAGTTTGGTCTTGTAATTCATATAAGGGATCGGGAAAAAGTCCTGGCTCTTTTCGTAAATAGTTTTCATCTGCATCTGGATGACAGGGAAATTCCGATGGAACCAAACCAACTGTATTTACTTGAATAAAATCTGTCAATTCAGATTCTATCTCCACTTTACATGGTACTCTGCGATGCCCATTGGAATGTAGCTTATATGCTACTTGAAAAGAATAAATTTCATTTTTAAACATACTACCTGATTTTAGTACTTCACTAGCCGATAAATTCTTCTCTAAAAACACTTTTTCTAATGAACTTAATGTAATTATTTCTAAAAACATTTAAACCCCTCCCCTTTTTATTTTTAGATCTTAGCTTTTATAGATTATCTTAACTTTCCCATAAGTCCTTTTCCCTATCCTAAGTTATCGTTCTATTTTTTTAATTTAATATATTTTTCTTATATATTATTATGATTATACATTTTATATCCCTATTTATTGTAATATATACTATATACTACTATATACCATTACAACGTCTATTATTTATATAATTATACATTAACTCCGCGTATATAAAACTAAAAAAGCGTAAAAAATCTACGCTTTTTTAGTTTTATATTATTTATTGTACCTATTTCTATAAATCCTACTATTTGATTAATTTTCACCCTTTACTGCTTCTTCTTTTAATACTGCTTTAATTCCTGTCTGTTCTTCTTCACTAAGAATTAAATCAATATCTAACAAGATAACCATACGATCCTCAAGTTTAGCTACTCCATCAATATATTGGCGATTAATACCTGTAATCAGTTTTGGTGGTGCTTCAATTTGTTCTTCTTCCATTTGTATAATCTCTGTTACAGAATCTACAATAAATCCTACCATCATATCATTTGAATTTACGATAATGATTTTTGTATTATCATCTACAGGTTTTGAAGCTAAGTTAAATCGTTTTCGTAAATTGTAGATAGGGTGTATATCCCCTCGTAGATTGATAATTCCTTCAATATAATTTGGCGTATTGGGTATTTTTACAATCGGTTGATATTTCTCAATTCCATGAACCTTCATTATGTCTAAACCATATTCTTCTTGATCTAAATTAAAAATTACTTGTTGTCTTACCATTACTATACCCCCTCCTCTATATTCTTTTTTCTTTAATTTTGATGTTTCCATCGTAAATATGCATTAATAAATTCATCTAATTTTCCATCCATTACCGCATTAATATTTCCTGTCTCATAATCAGTACGATGATCCTTAACTAAATTATAAGGATGAAATACATAAGAGCGAATTTGATTTCCCCAACCAATTTCCTTGACTTCTCCTCGTATATCTTCTAATTTTTCTATTTGTTGCTGTTGTTTTACTTCAAATAATTTAGCTCGTAGCATCTTAAAAGCACGATCTTTGTTTTTATGCTGTGAACGTTCATTTTGACATTGTACAACAATATTGGTGGGAATATGAGTAATTCGTACCGCTGAATCGGTAGTATTTACATGCTGTCCTCCTGCTCCACTTGAACGATAGGTATCAATACGTATTTCATCTGGTGGAATATCTAACTCTACATCGTCATCAATCTCTGGTAATACATCACAAGATACAAAAGAAGTATGTCGCCTTCCTGAAGCATCAAAAGGAGAAATACGTACTAATCGGTGTACACCTTTTTCAGCTTTCAAATAACCAAAAGCATTTTCTCCATTAATCTGAATAGTAACTGATTTCACTCCAGCCTCTTCACCAGGTAAATAATCTAATGTTTCTATACTATAACCTCTCTGTTCTGCCCATCTCATATACATTCTCAGTAACATACTTGCCCAATCACAAGCTTCCGTTCCTCCTGCTCCTGCATGCAAGGTTAAAATAGCATTATTACGATCATATTCACCAGATAGTAACGTTCCTATTCGAAAATCTTCATATTGTTGAATAAAAGATTTAAATCCTTCACGTACATCCGATAGCATATCTACTTCTTGTTCTTCTAATACAATTTCAATTAATGCCTGTAGATCTTCATACTGTTGAACAAGAGATTCATAAGCTTCTACTTGATCTTTCAAATGTTTGATTTCTTGTAATACCTTTTGAGATTGTTCTGGGTCTTCCCAAAAATCTGGATCCATTGTTTTCATTTCTAATTGTTTGATTTGTTCTTGAATACTTCTAATGTCAAAGTGAATCCCCTATTTCTCTGATTTTTTCATAATATGGGGTTAAGTCTTGTTGATATTGTTCTAATTCTAGCACTCTCTATCACTCCTTTATGCATTACGTCCACAACAATGTTTATATTTTCTTCCACTACCACATGGACAAGGATCATTACGCCCTATTTTTTCTCTTTTTCTACGATATGGTGTTTTTTTACTATCCTCTTCGCCCCTATTGGTAGAAGTTACTTCTGCTACTCTTTCTCTTTCTGGTTGATGAGCAACTTGTACATGATACAGATGTCTTACTGTATCTTCTTGAATACTATTACTCATTTCTTCAAACATATCATATCCAATAAATTGATATTCTACTAAAGGATCTCTTTGTCCATAAGCACGTAATCCGATTCCTTGTCTCATTTGATCCATATTATCAATATGATCCATCCACTTTTGATCAATTACACGGAGAAGAATAACCCGTTCAATTTCTCTCATTTCATCGGTACCAATTTCTTTTTCTTTTTCTTCATATAGTTTTAAAGCTTGATCTAAAATGCGCTGTTCTAATATTTCTTTTGTAATACTTTCTCGTTCTTCTGCTTGGATACCAAAATTATGAATAGGAATAATTTTAGTAATATACTCTACTAAACCATCTATATCCCAATCATCAATATATTCATGCTCTCCTGTATAACGATCTATAGAATAGTGAACAATCATTTCGATCATTTTAATAATATGTTCTTTTAAATTTTCTCCTTCTAAAACTCTTCTTCGTTCTCCATAAATAACTTCTCGTTGTTCATTCATTACTTTGTCATATTCTAAAAGATGTTTTCGAATGGAGAAGTTATTACCTTCTACCTTTTTCTGAGCATTTTCAATAGCTTTGGTTAACATTTTATGTTCAATCGGTTCATCATCAGGCAGACTTTTTACTATATTAAGCATACGATCCGATCCAAATAAACGCATTAAATCATCTTCAAAAGAAATATAAAATCTAGATTCTCCTGGATCCCCTTGTCGCCCTGAACGTCCTCGCAACTGATTATCAATTCGTCTAGACTCATGACGTTCTGTACCAATGATTTTAAGTCCACCTAACTCTGTAACACCTTCCCCTAATTTAATGTCTGTCCCACGTCCTGCCATATTCGTTGCAATGGTAACGGCTCCTTTTTCTCCTGCTTTCGCTACAATTTCTGCTTCTTTTTCATGAAACTTTGCATTTAAAACTTGATTCATAATTCCTTCTTTACGAAGCATTTTACTTAATTCTTCTGAAGTATCAATAGCTATGGTACCTACTAATACAGGTTGACCTTTTTTGTGAGATTCTACAATATCTCGTACCACCGCTTGAAATTTAGCTTTTTTATTTTTATATACGACATCGGAATGATCTTTACGTATTACAGGTTTATTTGTAGGAATGACAATAACATCCATTCCATAAATTTCTCTAAATTCATCTTCTTCTGTTAAAGCTGTACCAGTCATTCCTGATTTCTTTTTATATTTGTTAAAATAATTTTGGAAAGTAATCGTGGCTAATGTTTTACTTTCTCTTTGAACTTCGACCCCTTCTTTTGCTTCAATCGCTTGATGAAGTCCTTCTGAATATCGTCTTCCTGGCATGAGTCGACCTGTAAATTCATCTACAATAACAATTTGACCATCTTGTATCACATAATCTTGATCTCTATGCATTAAATAATGAGCTTTTAAGGCAATATTCATATGATGTTGATATTCCATATTTTCTGGATCTGCCCAGTTACTTAAACCAAAAAATTGTTCTGCTTTCTGGATACCCTCTTCGGTTAAGCTAGCTGTTTTTCCTTTTTCATCAACAACAAAATCTCCTTCTTCTTCTATTTCTTCACCCATTAAAGCACTCATTTTGTTAATTTCGTTTAACACTCTTCCTTTTTTTAATCGTCTTGCTAAAATATCCGCCGATTTATAAAGTTGTGTTGATTTTCCGCTACTTCCTGAGATAATTAAAGGAGTTCTCGCTTCATCAATTAATACAGAGTCTACCTCGTCAATAATAGCGTAATGAAGTTCTCGTTGAACCATTTCTTCTTTATAAATTACCATATTATCTCTCAAATAATCAAAACCATATTCATTATTCGTTCCAAATGTAATATCACATTGATAAGCTTTTCGTCGTTCTTCATTATCCATCCCATTAACAATAACACCTACGGTTAAACCTAAAAATTCATAGATTTGCCCCATCCATTCCGCATCCCGTTTTGCTAAGTAATCATTTACTGTAACAATATGAACCCCTTTTCCTTCTAAAGCATTTAAATAGGCTGGAAGAGTCGCTACTAAGGTTTTTCCTTCTCCTGTTTTCATCTCTGAAATACGTCCTTGGTGTAATATTATACCACCTATTAACTGTACTCGATAATGACGCATTCCTAAAACACGAGTTCCTGCTTCTCGAACAACAGCAAACGCTTCTGGAAGAAGATCATCTAGAGTTTCTCCTTGTTGTAAACGTTTTCTAAATGCATCCGTCTTTGCTTTTAGTTCTGTGTCAGATAAAGCTTCCATCGTAGGGGCTAATGCTTCTATTTCATCTACGATAGGTTCTATCCTTTTGATTTCTCTTTCACTATGACTCCCAAATATCTTTTCTAAAAAACCTAACATATCGTTCACCTTCTGCTTTTCTTATTTATAATAATCCTAATTTTCTTATTTCTACAAATACATATTATATATAATGATATCCATTTTTTGTATCTCCATGAGAATATATAATTTTTATAAGTACCTATATCACTCTCTTACTCCAATTGTCATAAGGTTCATGACAGAAAATCGCAAATCGATCCAGTATAGGTAATTGCTACAAAGTATTTGAATTTATGAAATGAAGATATCTATAGTTATTATTTAAATTATTAATATAGTTATTATTTAAATTATCAATAAAAAATATATAGTACTTGTAAAAATAATATTTACTATATATGACATTACCTACTATTATACTTGTCTATTCCTTTATTGTATAGTGATATTATTTGTTATTTTTCATTTTACCATTTTATGAGTAACTATTCAAGAATTCATATCCTTGTTTAGATCAATTTATAAAAACAGAAACACTAATTTTAAACTACGTTTTTTAGAAATAATGATCGTAAAAACAAATAAAAAAGATATAAAAAAAGGGACGATACTATTAATCATAGTATCATCCCTTTTAAGCTACTGCTATTTTCATTAAAATTCAGGTTCTATTAGACCATATGTGCCATTTTTTCTTTTATATACTACATTGATATCATCCGTCTCTGCATTTCTAAAAACAAAAAAGTTATGACCTAATAAATCCATTTCTAAACAAGCATCTTCTGCATGCATAGGTTTCATATCAAAACGTTTGATTCTTTGGATTTTAATATCTGATTCTTTTACTGGATCTTCATCCTCAAACATTTTCCCTGTTACAAAAGCATCTTGAAATGTATTTCCATTTCGATATTTGCTTCTTAATTTATTTTTATGTTTTAATATTTGACGTTCTAATACATCTACCACGGTATCAATAGCGGCATACATATCCGTATCTTCTACTTCAGCTCGAAGAATACTTCCTTTAATAGGAATAGTCACCTCTATAATATGTCTTAATTTCTCTACACTCATCGTTACTTGTGCTTCTAAATCTTCAGATAAAAATTTATCTAATTTGGATAATTTTTCTCTTACTCGATTTTCTAACGCTTTTGTGATGTCAATGTTTTTACCGCTAATAATGTAACGCATGTTGATCCACTCCTTTCGAATATTTAAAAAAGGATGATCCTTATAAATGGATTCCTATATACTTATATTCGATAAAAAAAACAAAAATCCTTTTTTTTTACTTGATTATTTAAAATTATTTTATTTATACTTTATAAAACTTTACTGAAAAATAACTTTGTTCGTTCTTCTTTTGGGTTTATAAAAATATCTTTTGGATCTCCTTGTTCTATCACTTTCCCATCATCCATAAAAAATAAACGATCTCCTACTTCTCTTGCAAACCCCATCTCGTGAGTGACAACCATCATCGTCATTCCTTCTTGAGCTAATTCCTTCATTACTTCCAATACTTCTTTTACCATCTCAGGATCTAGTGCAGAAGTAGGTTCATCAAATAACATAATTTCTGGTTCCATTGCAAGTGCTCTTGCAATAGCGATCCGTTGTTTTTGTCCTCCTGATAACTTATTAGGGTATTCTAGTGCTTTATCTCTTAATCCTACTTTATCTAATAATTGATATGCTTTTTCTTCCGCTTCTTCTTTTGATAATTGTTTTACTTTTATAGGTGCTAATGTAATATTTTGAAGAACGTTCATATGCGGAAATAAATTGAAATGTTGAAAAACCATACCTACTTTTTGTCTAATTTTATTAATATTTGTTTTTGGATCTGTAATATTGACTCCTTCTACCCATATTTGTCCTTGAGTAGGTTCTTCCATTCGATTGATACAACGTAAAAATGTAGACTTTCCTGAACCACTAGGTCCTATAATCACCACTACTTCCCCTTGATGAATTTCTTCATCAATCCCTTTTAAAACATGTAACGAACCAAATTTTTTATGTAAATTTTGAATTTTAATCACTAAGCTTCATCTTCCTTTCTACAATTCCCATAAAATACGTAAAGACTGAAGTTAATAGTAAATAAATAAGTGCTACAGCAATTAATGGTTCAAAAGCCCGAAACGTCTGAGCTCGAATATTATCTGCTCCACGCATTAAATCAGATGCTCCTATCCATCCTACAATGGATGTTTCTTTCAATAAAATAATAAATTCACTAACTAAAGCAGGTAATATTTTTTTCACTGCCTGTGGAATAATAATATAATACATGGTCATACCATAAGGCATACCTAAAGATCGAGCAGCTTCCGTTTGTCCTTTATCCAATCCTTCAATTCCTGCACGAATAATTTCTGCAATATAAGCTCCACTATTGATTCCAAAAGCAATACCAGCAATAATAATTTTTGGTGCTGCTACGGATCCAAAGACAACATAGTACATAAGCAATAACTGTACAAGTGCAGGTGTCCCACGAATAATGGTTACATATATTTTTGCAATAAAAGCTAAAGGATTAAAAGTTGATAATTTTTTTAATCTTGGATTCGTAATAAAAGAAAAAGGTTGGAATTGAGAAATTCGAAAGAGAGAAACGATCACTCCAATAAATAAGCCTATAACTGCAGATAAAGCAGTTACACCTAACGAAAACCTTAATCCTTTTACTAAATACATATATCTTTGTTTACCTAAGAAAATCTCGCTTATTGTCATTCTTTCACCCCATCTATCCATATCAAATTACCTAAAGAATATATTATCTTTAGATTCTTTATTTATTATACCAAGCATTCAAACAAAAGTAAAAGGCTAGCCAACTTTCTTGCTAACCTTTTATAAGATGTATGATTTCAATTAGTTTTCAAAATACTTTTGTAATAATGCATCATAAGTTCCATCTTCTTTAGCCTTTTTTAATGCCGCATTAATTTGATCTAATAATTCTTTATCATCTTTTTGTACTGCTGCTGCATACTCTTCTTGCGTTAACTCTTCTTCTAGCATCTTAATATCCTCATTTTGTTCTAAAAATCGTTTACAAGGTTCAAGATCCAATACAATAGCGTCAATTTTTTTATTTTGTAATTCTAATATTGCAGCATAAGGAGCAGGGAATTGAACCACTTCGGCTCCTTCAATGTTTTGAGCAAGACTATCTCCTGTAGTCCCTAATTGGACTCCGATTTTCTTATTAACTAAATCATTAGACCCTTTAATTTCATCGTTATCTTTAGTTACTAAAATCATTTGACTTGCTGTAAAATAGGGGTCAGAAAAATCTGCATTTTTTGCTTTATCTGGATCTACAGTTAAACCAGCTAAAATAAAATCAATCTTTCCTGCCTGTAAAGCTGGAATTAAACCATCAAAAGCCATATCTTCGACTTGAAGCTTTACTCCCATTTCTTCAGCAATATATTTTCCTAAATCAATATCAAATCCTACCACTTCTTCCCCTTCTCTAAATTCAAAAGGTGGAAAATCTGCATTCGTTCCTAATATTAATGTTTTTTGATTTTCTCCTGTAGAAACTTCTTTATCTACGGCTGTTTCTTTTCCTTGTGAACCTCCACAAGCCGCTAATACACTAATACATAAAATCATCAGTACCATCATATTTATTATCTTTTTCATACTACTCTCTCCCTTTTCATTTTCTCTTTATTATGAATTCTTTTTTCATTATTGAATAATTATACATTACAAAGAATATTTAGTCAAGTACTTTTTTATACTCTATCTCTCGCAATTTAATAACTATTCCCTTTTAAAAAACATAAAAATAACTCTAAGTCTAGTAATAAAGTAGGATCCAAAAGGATCCCACTCTAAAATTATTGACAAAGAGTTTTCATTTGATTATTACTTATTCTGCTTGTAATAGTTCTTCTATCTTTTCTAATACTTTCATTACTTGTCCTTTGGAAGCTAAAAATTCAGATGTCCCTTCTCGAAATACAGCATAGAAATCACGATTATAAGGTACATAATCTACCATCACTTCTTTAGGTTCTGTATTTAATTGGTACGTAATTTTTATTTCTGGATTATATTTTAATGTTTCTTTGTTTTCTGCTTCTGCTATAATTCCAATTAACGATTGATAAAAATCTTTAAAGGATTTTTCTTCAATTTCTTTGTTATTTACAAAATAAGTGGTAATTACTTTATCTTCTTCTTCCTCTTTTTCAGCTTTGTCTACTTTTCTTTTTAGTTCAATGAAATAACTTTTATCCTGAGTTTCTATTTGAATTTGATCCACAAGGTCAATATTAACAATATAAGCAAATTTATCGACAATAGTAAAAGGTTCTATTGTAAATAAAGAATCCATCGTACTTTTTTTCATTCCATATATATTGGGACGATCTGCTACTTTAAAATAAATGTAATTATCATTATACTCTTTTCCAAATAACAAATGTACCTCTGTATCTTCCATGTCTTTCATTTGTAATTCTATAGAAGGTTCTGTAAGACCATATTTTTCTAGATTTTCAGGTTGATCTTCAATAAAATCTTCTACTTGAAAAACAGGTAGTTTTTCTAACTCTTTCATAAAATCTTCTGTACTTACTGTGCGAACTTGTTGATAGGGTTGTATGATATCCCATATACCTACCCCATAAGCTTTTCCTTCTCCCTCTTCCTCATTTAAAACAATTTCTATAGTAGGTTTTTCTTTCCGTTCTAATTTAAAATGGGATATTTGTTGTATATCAATATTGGGTAAGGAGCGATCTCTAAAATCTTCTAAAGAAGAAGAAAAATGCTGACCGTGATTCATCCATACTGTATATACCTTAGGATCTCCTTGGACCATTAAATAGTATGTGTTTTTCGCTGGAGTTTGATTTCCAAGATAAAATACTTTTTCAGTTCCATCTTTTAAAATGACAGTAGCCGTAGATTGTGGATTCTGAAGACCATATTTATCCAAATCATTAGGATTTTCTTCTACAATTTGCTCTGAATCCATATTGCTAAAACTATATTCCAAATCTTTTACACTACTTACATCTAAAACAATCGTGGAGTCATTATTGATAATCCATTGATCCTCTTTTCGCTCAAACACTAATGTATCCGATTGATTTTCTAAAATCATCTTTACTACATCTTCTCGATCATGTCGAGATAATGTTATTTTTTCTTCATTTGATTCTACTGGTGTTTCTTCTTTTGGACGTCTTGCTAAATAAATAGATGTCCCGATTAATATCATCAGAAAAAGACTTAAGAATATAAGAGTATGGGATTTTTTCATCGATGTCTCCTCCTCAACCAAACAAAGATACCTGCTATTAACACAAGTAGTGGAATAACAATAACAACCATTCCAGAATAAATAAGCTGTTGTAATCCTGTAATAGCTAAAGGTTGTACTGTTAAACTCTTAGGTCGAATCGTAATATTTTGTTTTTCATCTTGTAACCAGTTTACACTATTCATAAAAAAGTCTAAATTACCAAAAGAACCTATTGATGCCATTTGAGAATTAATAAATTGTGCATTACTAACTACAATTATTTTTGTTGTAATTGGATCGTTATTTTCATATTGATTTTCTGTAATGGCTACTGCTAATGAAAAAGGACCTGATATATCTTGTTCTTCTTTTTCAATTGTTTTGGTATTCGGATCTGTTTTTACCCATGAACTTTCCGAAGTCATTAATAAAGGTTCTACTTCTACTCCTTTTCGTTTAACATCTTGAATAGAAAGACCTTGTGCTACTGGAATAATAACGGGAACTTTTGCAGAACGCAAGGAACTTAAAATTTCATGGGATTCTTGGTTAGGCCATAAATGTAAAGGACTTTGATATCTATAATTTGAATCTCCTTCTATTACAATTCCTTTTTGAAGAGTAACACCATAACTTTGAAGAAGTTCTTCAAAAATAGGTAAGTCTCCTTCAATAACATCTAATAGGAAAATACCTTGTCCACCTTTTTCTAAGAAGGCTCTAATTTTTTCATCTTCTTCCTCTGTAATATCTCGCTTAGGAGTTATGATAAGTAAGGTATCTTCTTCCCCTAACTCTGTATCTTCTGTTAAAAGATTAATATCTTCTAACGTATAATTTTCTCTATTCAATTGTTCTTTTACTACAGGTGCAAGTGTATCTTCATTATGTCCTACTAAGCTGTAGATTGTAGGATTTTTATCACTTGTTACATAATCAATAGCCGCTGTTATTCTTTGTTCAATAGCCAATGATTCTGCTTGGGCTTGTGAAGCATTATAAGGATTATAGTTATAGTTCACAAGATCATATTGACTAATAATCTTATATTTGTTTCCACTTTCTACAATTAAGCTTCCCGTTCCTACTCCCTTGCCTTCTTTGTCATATTGCATAGCAAATTGAGGATACAGAATGGGATCTTTATATTCTACATTTATTTTTTTCGAATGACTAGCATATCGATCTAATACTTCTGTTACCATAATTTGTTCTTTACCTGTTTCATATAAACCATAAATAGTTACATCTTGATCTAAATCATCTAAAATATCATAGGTTTGTTGTGATAAAGAATATAATTCATTTGGAGTTAAATCTACTTTAATCCCCATTTGATCTACAATTAAATTAATTGCTACTAAAATAGCAATAAAGATGATGGTTACTAAGGTAGCATATCCTCCATATTTAAACTTTTTATTTTGAAATGATTGCTTTAGATTTATACGTTTCATGATTTCCTCCCCTTAACTCCATCGTCTTTTTTCGATCATTTGAATCGTTAAAAATAAGAAAGCAGCTGCAAATGTAATATAGTATACCACCGCACTTAAGTCAAAAATCCCCATAGCAAAGCTTTCATATCTTCTCAATAGAGAAAACCAATCAAAAAATCGAACCATGATTCCATCATATATTGTCTTATCCCATCCATAAACAATACCCATCGCTATAAAACCTACCATAGCAATCCCTGCACTAACATAAATATTACGAATAGAAAAATAAATCAATGCAGATAATCCTACTACTAGAATGCCTACAAAAACAATAGAGGATGTTCGATCTATGGGTAAAGCTTGTTTAATTCCATCCATTAATAAAAGAAGCAATAAAGTAGCAAAAGTAGTAAGAGCAGCTACTACTTGATTATCCGTAAGGGATGAAATAAAAAGACCAATGGCTATAAAACAAGCTCCTAATAAAAAGTACCCCATATATCCACCTAAAACTTCTCCTACAGGTAATGTCCCAAAAAGAGTAATAATAATAGGTTGTATCCCTGTAATTAGTAAAGTCAAACCAAATAACGCTAAGGCTGCAAAATATTTACCAAGCACTAACCCGGATAAGCGTAAAGGTGCTGTTAATACTAATTGATCTGTTTTTTGCTTTTTTTCTTCAGAAAGAAGACGCATCGTAATAATAGGAACACCGATTAAAAGAATCATCGTAATACTACTTAATACTAAATTATAATTAGGATTTCCTGAAATCAAATTAATGATAGCAAAATAAATTCCTGACATAATAAGGAAAAAACTCATAAAAATATAACCCGTAGCAGAGGTAAAATAAGATCGAAATTCTCTATTGAAGATCGCTAACATATGTTGCCCCTCCTTTTTGTTGACTTGTCACTTTTAAGAAAATATCTTCTAACGTTAAATCCATAGATTTCATTTGTAATATAGGATATTTTTTCTCGCTCATCGCATAAAATAATTCTTCTCGTATATCTACTTCATCATGAGATTCAACTAAGAAATCACATGTACCTTGTTCACGAACTCGTTGTGCTTCTGCAAATTTTACTCCTTCAATAGAGCGAATAGTGTCTAAAACCTCTTGTTTGGGTCCTTGTATACGAAGCATGAAACGATTGCTTTGACTCATACGTCTCGATAAATTATCCGGTGTATCACTAGCCACAATCTTCCCTTTATCAATAATAATTACGCGATCACAAACAGCGCTTACTTCTGATAATATATGAGAACTTAAAATAATTGTATGGTCATTGCCTAGACCTTTAATTAAATTTCTAATTTCAATAATTTGTTTAGGATCTAATCCAACGGTAGGCTCATCTAAAATAAGAACTTCTGGTTTGCCAATCAATGCTTGGGCTAAGCCTACTCTTTGTTTATATCCTTTAGATAAATTTTTAATTAAACGTTTTCTCATATCCTTAATTTTGACTAGTTCCATCACTTTATATAATGTTTCTTTTTCATTGTTTCGTTCTACTTTTTTAATTTGACAAACAAAACGTAAATACTCTTCTACAGTCATATCCATATAGAGTGGTGGTAATTCTGGTAAATAACCAATTTTCTTCTTGGCCTCTTGTGGTTGCTCTAATATATCTAATCCATCCACTTTAACAGTTCCTTCTGTAGCGGATATATAACCTGTAATAATGTTCATTGTAGTAGATTTCCCAGCTCCATTTGGTCCTAAGAATCCTACTATTTCTCCTTTATTAACGGTAAAATCTACATGATCTACTGCTACATGTTGACCATACCGTTTGGTTAGATTTTTAACCTCTATCAAAGGTCTCCCTCCCATTATTCGTATTTTCATTTTTTATTGTATCGAAAAAACATGAATAAAACATGAATAAATTGTAAACGATTTTTGTGTATTATGCAAGTCCTTACATCTATCAATAAAATTGTAAAAAATCACCAAAAAAAGAGTTCATTAATGAACTCTTTTTTTATTATTTATTGGGCTTATAAGAACTTCGTAATGATACAATTCTATTAAACACTAAATGATCTTCTGTAGAATCTTTGCTATCCGTACAAAAATAACCATGTCTAAAAAATTGATATCTACTTCCTGGTTTTGCTCCCTTTACAGAAGGTTCAATATAACATTTTTTCAACACTTTTAATGATTGGGGATTTAAAGTCATTTCTTTATCTTCTGACTCTGCTTCGTCTTCTAAAAATAAATAATCATATAAACGAACTTCAGCAGGAATAGCATGAGCTGCTGATACCCAATGGATGGTTCCTTTTACTTTTCTACCGGTGAAACCAGTACCACTTTTTGTTTCTGGATCATAGGTACAATGTAATTCGATTATTTCTCCTGTTTTTTCATCTTTAATAACTTCTTCACATTTGATAAAATAAGCATTTTTTAAACGTACTTCTTTTCCTGGAGATAAACGGAAGAATTTTTTAGGTGGATTTTCCATAAAGTCCTCACGTTCAATATAAATTTCTCTAGCAAAAGGTACTTGTCTTGTTCCCATCTCTGGATTTTCTTGATTATTTTCTACTTCTAAATATTCTACTTCTCCTTCTGGATAGTTGGTAATAACTACCTTTAGAGGATTTAGTACACTCATAATTCGAGGTTCTTTTAATTTTAAATCTTCACGTATACAATATTCTAGTAAAGCTACATCTACTTCGCTTTTATTTTTGGCTACTCCTATACGATCACAAAATTCTCTAATTGATTCTGGAGTATAACCTCTTCTTCGAAGCCCCGAAATAGTCGGCATTCGAGGATCATCCCAACCATCCACCATTCTATCTTCTACTAATTTACGTAATTTTCTTTTACTCATCACGGTATGAGTTAATTCTAACCGAGCAAATTCAATTTGTTGAGGTGGTGTAGGAAATTCCTCTTTTAGTTCTTGTAAAAACCAATTATATAAAGGTCTATGATCTTCAAACTCTAATGTACAAATGGAATGAGTAATATTCTCTATAGCATCAGATACAGGATGAGCATAGTCATACATAGGATAAATACACCATGCATCTTTCGTACGATGATGATCCGCAAACATAATACGATACATAACTGGATCTCTCATGTTTAAATTAGGGGAAGCCATATCAATCTTAGCACGAAGTACTCGACTTCCTTCTTTAAATTCTCCAGCACGCATACGTCTAAATAAATCTAAATTTTCTTCTACCGATCGTTCTCGATAAGGACTATTTTTTCCTGGTTCTGTTAAGGTTCCACGATAATTTCTAATCTCTTCTGGAGATAGATCACAAACAAAAGCTTTTCCTTTTTTAATGAGAATCTCTGCATATTCATATAATTTTTCAAAATAATTGGATGCATAATATAGATCATCCCATTCAAAGCCTAACCATCGTACATCTTCTTTAATAGATTCAACATACTCTACTTCTTCTTTAATTGGATTTGTATCATCAAAACGTAAATTACATTTTCCTTTATACTGTTCCTTAATTCCAAAATTTAAACAAATGGATTTGGCATGTCCAATATGCAAGTATCCATTAGGTTCGGGTGGGAAACGTGTATGTACCCTTTGTCCATATACATTATTTTCTAAATCTTTGTCAATAATATGTTGAATGAAATTTCTAGAAGTTGTAGTTTTTTCATTCTTACTATCCATATAATGTTCTTCCTCCTTTATAAAATAAACTTACTTTAGGTGAATTTTTATCTCTATCTGAAGTTGTAGTTGCATACATGCTAAATTCATATGATAAATTAAGATTATCGTTTATTTTAAGTATCCTCATTTTATCATAAATTTATCATAATATACACTATTTTTTTCATTTTTGATAAAAAATAAAAGAGCAACCCCATAACCCAAATGGTTAGAAGTCACTCCTTCTCTAAGCTCTCGATCGGATTTGAACCGACGACCTCCGCCTTACCAAGGCGACGCTCTACCTACTGAGCCACGAGAGCAAATAAATGGCGCTGGTACAAGCTCCAACGCTTATTTATATTAGCATAATTTTTTAGATTCGTCAAGCTTTTTCTTCTTCCAAGTAATTTTCTAATTTCCTCTTTATTCTTTGAAGAGCGTTATCAATAGATTTTACTGGCCTTCCAAGTCTTTTTGCAGTTTCACTATAACTTTTCCCTTGCAAATATAACGCAAGTACTTGACATTCTAAAGTGCTTAATGACTTCTCTAAATGCTGTTCTATAAAAGTTAAACTTTCCTGCCCAATGAATACTTCTTCTGGATTAATTCCCTTTTTGGTTGACATCAAATCAATTAACATAATTCCTTCACTTTCATCATCAAACATAGGTTTATTTAAAGAAACATAAGAATTTAATGGCATATGCTTTTGTCTTGTAGCTGTTTTAATAGCTGTAATCATCTGACGTGTAACACATAAATCGGCAAACGTACGAAAGGAAGTTGTCTTATCGAAACGATAATCTCTAATCGCTTTATAGAGTCCTATCATTCCTTCTTGAATAATATCATCACGATCTGCTCCTACTAAAAAATAAGTCTTTGCTTTTGCACGAACAAAATTTTTATATTTATCCATTAAATAATCTAAAGCATATTTGTCCCCTTCGCGAATCAACTCCACAATATCTTCATCTTCCATGTCTCTATAAGGTATAGAATGAACACAAACATGAATTTTGTGACTTTTCATACGATACCCCCCATCCTTATTTTTATTTTTGTCTTCTTATTTTTTCCATCCATTCTGCTACAGATGGATCTAAAAAAGACTCTAATGTATTCCTTTTGATGGTCTTTTTCTTGATATAGTGATTACGAATCTGCTCTTTCATTTGTTTTACTTCATTGTATAATTCTCTAGCTGAAATCCTTGTAGCTCCTTTTCCCAAAATAATAATCTGCTCTAATCCATCCGAAGTAGCTACACGTACCCGCTGCTTATGCCCTATCTTATGAGCTACTTTTTCAATGTAATTGTCTGCTGTTTCTGCTTCTTTTGTATAAACAACATAAATGTTATGATATTTATATGTTTTTCCTATACTACCTTTTACTTTATGGGCATCAAAAACAACAATTACAGTTATTTTTTTATATCCTTGATAATTTGACATAATCTCTATTAGCTTGTCCCTTGCTGCTTCTAAGTTTTCCTTAGCCAACTCCTTCAGGGGAGCCCAAGCGTGGATAATATTATACCCATCAACCAATAAAAATTCTCTATCCACTTGTTGTTCCGCCTTCCACCACTACCCATTGAATCAAAATCTCCTTTTTATGGGTATCTTCATCACCAGTCGGCATTATCTCCCACTGATCCTGGCTATAGTATACTACAAAACTTGTTTTTTGTTAAGTCTACCGCATGATATTACTTGTATAATGCCTTTGTCTAACCACTTCATACATCATAAGGCTACTAGCTACAGAAGCATTTAATGAAGATATATTACCATACATTGGAATTTTAGCAATAAAATCACACTTTTCTTTAACCAAACGACTAATTCCTTCTCCTTCATTTCCTATAACAATTCCTATAGGACCTGTTATATTCATAGTATACATTACTTCTCCATCCATATCACTTCCTACCATCCACAGGCCTTGTTTTTTTAGTTCTTCTATCGTCTGCACTAAATTAGAAACTCGTGCTACTTTTACATATTCAATAGCTCCTGCTGAAACTTTTGCTACCGTAGCTGTCAACCCTACTGCTCTACGTTTTGGAATAATCACACCATGGACACCCGCTGCATTTGCTGTTCTTAGAATAGCCCCTAAATTATGAGGATCTGAAATCTCATCCAATAAAAGAATAAAAGGACTTTCTTCTTTTTCTTTGGCAATTTGTAAAATATCTTCTACTTCTACATAATTATATGCTGCTACATAAGCAATAACTCCTTGATGATTACCTGTTATGGATAACGCATCTAATTTTTGCTTATTCACCCTTTGAATGACTATTTTTTCTTGTTTTGCTTCATAAATAATCTGTTGAATCGATCCTTGTAGTTGACCATCTTGAATAAATAATTTATCAATACTTCTTCCTGATTTCAATGCTTCTAATACTGCATTTCTACCTTCTAATACTAATTCTTGAACTTGTTCCTCCTTATTATCTCTAGTTTCATATTCCTTTTTTCCTTTATTCCATCTTTTCTTATAAAAATCCTTATTCTGATAATAAGAACTTTTTTGATGTGATTTCTCTTTTTGTTTCAATCTTCACCCTTCTTTCTACTCTTTTATACAATTTCTTTTTATAACTATTTTTACAAAAAATTTCACCTATTCCTATCGTTATTATATAAAGAGCAAAATCTATACACTTATTCGATTTGCTAACATTTAGAATGGCGTTGTTGTTCTAAACGATCAAAACCTATTTGAATTAATTCTTCTAATCGATCTATTTCTCCTGCTAAATATAAATATCCGACTAATGCTTCTAATCCTGTCGCCATTTTATAATCTATCAGATCAGCATTTTTAGGAGTAGTATGAGATTTTGCATTTCGCCCTCTTCGAACAATATTTTTTTCTTCTTCTGTTAAATAAGCTTCTAACTCTCTTACTATGGTTGCTTGAGCTTCTGCTTTTACATATTCTTTGCATTGATTATGAAGTTTATGAACAGAACCTACTTTATGAGTAACTACTTTGGTTCTGCTAAAAACTTCATAAATAGCATCTCCTATATACGCTAATACTAATGGAGAGTATTGCTTAGGATGAATCTTTTTTTTATCTTTATTTTTCTCTACCATCTCAAACTGACTTGATTTTAAAAACTCTGTTTCCATATAACCTCCACATTTCTTTATTCATTGACTCGTTTCCAACGTACACCTGCAGGAGTATCTTCTAAAATAATTCCTTGTTCTTTCAATTGATCGCGAATTTGATCGGCAATAATCCAATTTTTATTTTTTCTTGCTTCTTCTCTTTGTTGTATCAAATCCTCTATCTCGTTTTCTATTTTATCTTCTTCTTCTTGTTCTAATAAACCTAATATATTACATAGATTTTTTATTTCTTTTTGTAATTTTTGTATAAACTCTGTAGATGAATCTAAATTCACATAGGTATTGGCAAATTTTACAAGCTCGAAAATAGCCGCTATAGCATCTGCTGTATTAATATCATCTTCCATAGCCTTTTCAAATTTTTTACGAAATATTGGAATTTCTTCTACTCTTTTTTCTTCCTCTACTGTTAACGATTTTGGTAATGAATGATCGATAACATGTTGCATATTACTAAGACTAGTTTTAATTCTTTCTAGACCATTTTTCGCAGATTCCATTAATTCTCTGCTAAAATTAATAGGGCTACGATAATGAGCACTTAACATAAAAAATCGTATCACTTCATAAGGAAATTCTTTTGATACATCTCGAACAGTGAAAAAGTTTCCAAGGGATTTTGACATTTTACGATTATCTACATTTAAAAATCGATTATGAATCCAGTAATTTGCAAAAGGTTTTCCATTGGCTGCTTCACTTTGAGCAATTTCATTTTCATGATGTGGAAATACTAAGTCTTCTCCACCTGCATGAATATCAATCGTATCACCTAAGTATTTTTTTGCCATCACTGAACATTCAATATGCCATCCAGGTCTTCCTTCTCCCCATGGACTTTTCCAAGCTGGTTCTCCTTGCTTTTTAGGTTTCCATAATACAAAATCCATAGGATTTCTTTTTTCTTCATCGATTGCAATACGAGCGCCTGCTTCTAAATCTTCTTGTCTTTTCTTTGATAGTTTACCATATTCAGGATATGCTTGCGTATCAAAATAAACACTCCCTTTCACTTCATAAGCATATCCTTTATCCATTAACGTTTGTATCATTTTAATAATGGATGGAATTTCTTCTGTTACTCTAGGATGATAAGTAGCTCTTTTTACATTTAAACCATCTGCATCTTTAAATGCTTCTGCAATATATTTATCTGCAATTTCTTTCATTGTTTTATTAGTTTCATTTGCTTTTTTAATGATTTTATCGTCTACATCTGTAAAATTCTGTACATAATTTACTTCCATTCCCTTATACTCTAAATAACGACGAAAAGCATCAAAAACAATATAAGGTCTTGCATTACCAATATGAATATAATTATAAACGGTAGGACCACAAACATACATTTTTACTTTGTTTTTTTCTAATGGCTTAAATTCTTCTTTTTTTCCTGTTAAGGTGTTGTATATTTGCATTTTACCTCTCCTATCTATTTTATTTTTTTTCACTTTCTAATTGTTCTATTCTTTCTTCTAACTTTTCAACTTTTTTAATAAGATTGCAAAACTCCATCTGTACTGGATCGGGAAGTCTTTGATCTAAATTTTTACATGGATCTATATTTTTATCTTTTCTTTTTACTATTTTACCTGGAATACCTACACAAGTAGAATAAGGCGGAACTTCTTGCAAAACCACTGCACCAGCTCCAATACGAGCATGTTCTCCAACAGTAAAAGGCCCTAAAACTTTAGCGCCTGCACTAATCATCGCATAGTCTTTAATCGTTGGATGACGTTTTCCTTGATCTTTCCCTGTACCTCCTAAGGTTACTCCTTGATAAATTGTAACATAATTACCAATTTCGCAAGTTTCTCCAATAACCACTCCCGCACCATGATCAATAAATAATCCTTTTCCTATTTTAGCTCCTGGGTGAATTTCAATTCCTGTGAAAAATCGAGTGAGCTGTGAAATCAATCGAGCTATAAAATAGCATTTCTTTTTATAAAACCAATGTGCCAAACGATGAAATAAAACAGCATATAAACTAGGGTATAAAAAAACTTCTATTGTTGATTTAATGGCTGGATCTCTTTCTTTAATAATTTTAATTTCTTCTTTTAATCCCATAAGCCTCCCCTTTCTTAAATTATAATATCAACATTTGGCTACCATATATTTTTATCTTTTGTTTTTTATCTTTTGTTTTTTTAATAATATTAGTTACAAAAAAAACTTCATCTCTTAAAATCAGAGACGAAGTTTTCCGCGGTTCCACTCTGGTTAGAGTCTAGGACTCTCCCTTTATATGATAACGGCATAATACCGGGCATAGACTACTTATTTTCATCTTGCCAACTCCAGGATGCACTTCCTTTGATACTTCTTTAAAACTACTTACACCCACGGTAGTTTCTCTCTGAAAAGGTTATCAAAGTACTCTTCCTCTCATTGTTTTTTAAGTTTGTATTAAATTACTTATCTATATCTACTATTTATGCGAACTCTATAATTTTTGTGCATAAACTTTATGAATCTACTTATGCAAGATAGGTTAAAACCTGATCAATTTTAGATATTACCTTTTCTTTCCCTAAAATTTCTAAAATATCTACGAGTTCCATTCCATGACATTGTCCTGTTAAAGCTACACGAATACACATATAAAGATTTTTTCCACGAACTCCTGTTTCTTTTTGTAATACTTTAAAAATACCATTTGCAAATTCTTTGTCTATAGTATCTACTGCTTTTACTTTTTCTCGTAATGCTTGTAAAAGCATAGGAACATGATCTAAGTGAATCATAGACTCCGCTTCATCATTTTCAAAATGTAGTGCATCATCAAAAAAGATACGAGCATGTTCTTTAATTTGCTCTAAGTATTCCATTCTTTCCCTAGCAGCTTCTACGATTTTTACTAACCATTCTCTTTTCGTTTGAATTTCTTCTTCTGTTATATACCCAGCTTCTACAAAATAAGGAATACACATTTCTACAATTTTATCTAAAGGTGCTTTTCTAATATATTGGCCATTCATCCAATTTAATTTTTTGATATCAAAAACAGCTGGATTTTTTGTTACTCGATCTAAAGTAAATAATTTCTCTAATTCATCAAGAGAAAATATTTCTTCTTCTCCTTTTTCGGGAGACCAACCTAATAAAGCTAAAAAGTTTACGATTGCTTCTGGTAAATAACCTTTTGCTCGATATTGATCTACATGAGTAGACCCATGACGTTTACTCATTTTTGATCTATCTTCTCCTAAAATCAGAGATACATGGGCAAATTTAGGCACTGGAAAATTTAAAGCTTCATATAATAAAACCTGTCTTGGTGTATTGGATAAATGTTCTTCTCCTCGAATTACTGTTGTAATGTTCATTAAATAATCATCCACTACAACAGCAAAATTATATACAGGAGCTCCATCTGATTTTACAATAACAAAGTCTCCTGTCCCATTACTATCAAACTCTACATCGCCTCTAACTAAATCTTTGACTACGATAGTTTGATCTTCTGGTACACGGAAACGAATAACAGGCTTTCTACCTTCTTTTTCATATTGTTCTCTTTGTTCTGGAGTTAAATTTCTACATTTTCCTGTATAATGAGGAAGTTCATTATTCGCACGTTGTTTTTTTCTTTGTTCTTCGACTTCTTCCTCCGTACAATAACAATAATAAGCTTTTCCTTCTTTTAAAAGTTGATCTATAAAAGGTTGGTATAAATGTTTTCGTTCCATGGATCGATAAGGTCCATGTTCACCACCAACTTCAATTCCTTCATCCCAATGAATACCTAACCAATTTAAATCTCGAATAATCACTTCTTCTGATTCTTGCGTTGATCTTGCTAAATCCGTATCTTCAATACGAACTAAAAAAGAACCACCTGTCTTTTTAGCATGTAAATAATTAAATAATGCAGTTCTAGCTCCTCCAATATGCAAATGACCGGTAGGGCTAGGGGCAAATCTAACTTTTTCGGGTATTTTACTCATAATAATAATTTCCTCCTACTGTAAGTCCTTACTTCTTTCATCATTGTTTATTCAATTTTATACTTTCATACGAGATGGTATCACATATAATTATATATCTCCTATGAAATCAAAACTTTATAAATAAAACAATAGTATATGTTCAATGCTTCTATTATAATACAGGGGTTTTGCTTTGGCAACTTAGAAAATGATATCTTTACGATTCTCTTTTTAATTTTCGTTTACTAAAAGACTAATGGCATAACTAGTGATTCCTTCTTCTGTTCCTGAAATACCTAATCCTTCTTCTGTCGTTGCTTTAATATTAATCTGATTGATATCTATAGATAAAACTTGGCTAATTTGTTTTTTCATATCTTCAATATAAGGTGCCATTTTAGGTGCTTGTGCTACAATCGTAGCATCAATATTCCCTATTTTATAATGTTCCTTTTTTAAAATTTCTTTTACTTTTGCTAATAATATAATACTAGAAATATCCTTATATTCTGATTGAGTATCTGGGAAGTGTTTTCCTATATCTCCAAGGCCTGCAGCACCCAATAAAGCATCCATAATTGCATGAATGAGGACATCTGCATCCGAATGCCCTAATAATCCTTTGTCAAAGGGAATATGAACACCTCCTATCATTAAAGGTCTATTTTTCACTAGCCGATGAACATCATACCCCATTCCTATTCTCATAGTATTTCCCTTCTTTC
>JAAYSE010000104.1 GCA_012524135.1 Candidatus Epulonipiscium sp.
CCAGCTGGACCTTGAATGTTGCCGGCATTGATAAAACCATTGATGGCTTCTGGATCATCACTATTCGTATAAACCCATAAATCTCCTTGAATTAGGTAGCTGTCGCCTATCGTTTGATCACTATCTGGTAAGTCATCAGAAGAAGAAAGGCTGTCAATAATATTAACTGAAGTTCCGTCAGCACCTTTAACTACTCCGGCATCAACAACAGTCCCATTACTTAATGTAATAATTAAGTTACCATTATCATTAACTAAAATATTACTAATTGAAACACCTTGTTCACCATCTTCTCCTTGTAGTCCTTGACTACCATTTTTTACAATGAAAGTAGTTGTAGTTCCATTGGTATAATTAATTTGATATGTGTCGGTAGCACCTTCAATTCCTGACGTTTCGCCTCCAGTAGATGATAAAAACTCAATAGATTGAATTCCTACTCCGTCTTTACCACTTCCTCCTCCACCATTTCCACTCCCAATAAAAGGGTTAAAAAATCCCATAGTATCACCTCCTAAATTATATAATATATAGACCCTTCAAAATCTTCTACAAAAACAAGTTTTTTAATTCTTAAATAATATTCTCCATTATATGGAGTAATAAAGTATCCAGTTTCTGGAACTTTCATTTCATTATCCATATCATTTAAGAAAAATTTTGTGCCTGGTTTAGCTTGAAAACCAACAAAATCAAGATTCAAATTTGGTAATCTAGATCCATTTTCTTCTAATTCTTTTTTAATTAATTCTACTACGTTATCTCCCGCAGACGCTCCGCTAGAAAACATACGATATGTCATACTTATACCTCCTTTCCATAATAATTAAAACTTTTACGAACTTTTTCTACACAAGTAGGATCTTCAACAAAGATAATAATTTCACTATTAAATCTTAGCTGACCTTGTAACACTCCAATAATTGACTTTGCATTTACAAGTCTGTTATTATTAAGAATCTTAATAGGAGATTCAATTTCTCTTAATTCCCATACTAAATTAGTTGCATTTCTACAAGCTATATCCTTAAATAAGATATATTTTAATTTTGTCATACTTCTATTCACCTCTTTTATTATACATGATTTTTGAAAAATAGTCAAGTTGTGGACCTTATCGATAAAATAGGAATAATTTGATTAATGAAAATTGTTGATAATTTGACTTTAATTTTAAAATATGGTATTATATAAATACAGAATACGAAAGTAAGTAATAGACTATTTCCTTTTTATTATTTTTCTTTTTATTATTTTTCTTTTTATTATTTTTCTTTTTTATTATTTTTCTTTTTTATTATTTTTCTAATTTAGTTCTTATTAGTTATTTGACTTTTATTTAAAAATATGATATTATATTAATATGGCACATAAATAATTCTTTTAATTCTATTCACCAAAATATAAATAAAGGAAAAGGGGTACTAAGTATGAATACAAACCAAGAGTTATATTACCATTTTTTAAATCTAGATTATTCTAATTTATTAATTCCATATGATAAACAAACTAATAAAACACTAGATAAAAAGATGAATAATTTTATTCATCAGTTTAAAAAAGATTTTGAGGATAAAGTTTTTATATTAGAATATAATGATGACTTATTAAGTTTAATATCTTATAAAATAATAAAAACATTACAAAGTCTTTGTCATTTTAAATTACAAATATATGGAAAAATAAGAAAGACAAAAAAGTATTTCATTAAAAAAGAAATAATTTGTAAAAAGATACCTAAAGAGAACTATCATCTTATATCTGTCTTTAATCCTATCTATAAAGTAACAAACACTTGCCGCAACTCTAATAAATTAATAATGAAAAGCGATTTTTGTATAATAGATATTTTTACACCAGAACAATTTAAAATATTATCGGAGTATTATGACATTAAAGATATAAAAATGTTAGATAATAAATATATAAAAGATTTTAGTAAGTTTTGTCAAGATGAGAAATATCCAATAAATAAAAAAATAGAAAAAAGATTAGAAAAATTTTTGTTTAAAGACATAAAAGAAGCTCACTATTTAGAAATCTCTTTAACAGGAAATTCTGAAGAAGATTTTAAGCTATTTGATGAAATATTGACAACTTCTGACTTTTGCACTTATAATATAAGTAGTATACCAATAGAACAAAGAGAAAAATATATATGGTTTTTAAAAAATAATCTGAACCATTATATTCAACCAAAGAATATGATAAGAGAAAGGAGAATAAAAAAATAATGGCTGACTTTTACTTTGAATGTGAGGAAGAGTGTAATTGTGATGAGGATGGGTAAGTTCATGTTTAAAATATGGCAGATACTGTTACTGCCACTATAAAGAGAATTGTCCGTTAGAAAGACATTGTATATCAGATGAATTATCATTTTAAGGAGGGAGAAATGAGAAAAATTTTTGTTGTTAATGGTCGAGGTGGTTGTGGAAAAACCACTTTTGAAAAAATAGTTTTAAAAGAGATAGAAGGAACAATGAGTCCTCGAGTCTTTCATGGTAAAATCCTGTCTATGGTTGACTATGTGAAAGATCTTGCTATTGAACATCTTGATTGGGATGGTGAAAAAAACTTAAAAAGTCGAAAAATGCTTAGTGGTTTAAAAGACGTTTTAACAGAATGGAATGATAGTCCCTATCAAGAAGTAAAATACTATATTAATTATATTATAAAAAACTATCATAATTATTGTATCTTTATAGATGCTAGAGAAAAAGCAGATATAAAAAGATTAGTAGATGAATTTGGGGCTAAAACCATTTTAATAAAAAGAGATACAGGAATAGAGAAGTACGGTAATCATGCGGATGATGAGGTTGATTCAATGGAATATGATTATACAATCTGGAACACTGAAACACTAGAAAATTTAGAAAATATCGCAAAAACTTTTGCTAGAACAATAGTTGAATCATTAAGATTTTAATATAGGAGGTATAATAATGACTTTTATGGGCAGTAAAAATAAATATAAAAAAGACATTCCACCAATTATCAATAATTATATACAAAGTAACAACATATCGTTTTTTATTGATTGTACCTGTGGAGGAGCGAATTTAACAGATAAAATCATTTGTAAAAATGTTCAAGCAATTGATTTATCTCCAAGTTTAATTGGTTTGCATCGACAGGCTCAAGAAGATTTTTCTAAAATTCCATTAGATGGAAATAGAGAGATGTGGGATAATAGTTATACTGCATGGAAAAAAATGAAACTAATCTTAGATACAAAACCTTTTTCTGATTTTACTGATGAAGATTTTGACAAAATTGGTATGCCACTTTATGAGATAGGTTGTATGGAGTGGTATGCTAGTTTTTCTAATGGAGGTTTTTCAAGAGGGTACGCAAAGAATTCTAGTACGAGAAATTATTATCAAGAAGCATGGAGAAATCATAAAAAACAAAGTGAAAATAAGGCGTATCAAAGAATAAACTTTTATTGTGGAGATTATCAAGATACAGTTGCTAATATTGTACAATCTGAAAACACTGTTTTGTATATTGATCCTCCGTATAAAAACACTGCAGGATATGGAATTTCTAAAAACTTTGATTACACAAGACTATATAATTGGTTGAGTGATATAAGTAAGACTTATCCAATATTTGTAAGTGAGCAATCTCTACCAGAAGAGTTTGATAAATATAAAATTTGGGAAAAAGAA
>JAAYSE010000105.1 GCA_012524135.1 Candidatus Epulonipiscium sp.
AGAGAAATTTTAAAATAGATCAATGTCAGAAAGGAAGATAACTAGATGAATAACCCAGCAAAAGATATAGAACGATTACTACAATATGGGCAAGATCATTTTTTAATTGAAGAGGAAGATGTCATCCCTACTAGGAATGCCTTACTTGATTTATTCCAATTAGATGAACCCTATAGTGGAACATTAACCGAAGAAGAAAAACAACATTTAGATCAACCTACAGCTATTTTAGAACCTTTATTAGATTATGCAGTAGAAAAAGGACTCATCCCTGATAATACTACAACACAACGAGACCTTTTTGATGCACGAATTATGGGATTATTGATGCCACGACAATCCGAATGGACAAGAAAATTTTATCAAATACTCAAAGAAGGAGACAGTGAAAAAGCAACCGATGCTTTTTATCATATGTCTCAAGCGTCCAACTATATCCGTATGGATCGTATTGCCAAAAACAAATATTGGAAGGCAGAAACAGATTTTGGAGATATTGAAATTACTATCAACTTATCCAAACCCGAAAAAGATCCAAAAGAAATTGCAGCAGCAGAAAAAGCTCCTAAAAGTGCATATCCTAAATGTCCTTTATGCGTAGAAAATGTAGGATATGCAGGACGTACTAATCATCCTGCTAGACAAAATCACCGAGTGGTTCCTATCACTTTAGCAGAAGAACCTTGGTATTTTCAATACTCTCCTTATGTATATTACAACGAACACTGTATCTTATTCCAAAAAGAACATATACCGATGCATGTTTGTAGAAAAACTTTTGTACGACTATTGGATTTCTTAGATCAATTTCCACATTATTTTATTGGATCCAATACAGATTTACCTATAGTAGGAGGATCTATTTTAAGTCATGAACATTATCAAGGTGGACGTCACTCTTTCCCTATGGAAGTAGCCCCTATTACTAGAAAATACACACATACTGATTATCCACAAGTACAAATTGGAACTGTTCATTGGCCATTATCTGTCATTCGTCTACGAAGTAAAGATCGAGAAGCATTAACAGAAGCAGCCAATCATATTTTACAAGCATGGAGAGGCTATAGTGATCCAACCGTAGATATTTATGCGTATACCGACAAAGACGGTAAAAAACAAATTCATAATACCATTACTCCTATTGCCCGAATGAAAGAAACAGGAGAATATGAACTAGATATTACCCTACGAAATAATCGAACAACCGAAGAATATCCAGATGGTCTTTTTCACCCTCATCCTCATTTATACCATATTAAAAAAGAAAATATTGGCTTAATTGAAGTAATGGGACTTGCCATTTTACCCGGTCGACTGGATACGGAACTTAAAGATATTCAAAATATCTTAACAGGTAAAGTAACTTGGGAAACTCTATCCGAGGATCAACAAAAAGCATTAGAAAAACATAAACATTGGATCGAAGAATTAATAAAAACCGATGGAACATCTTTAGAACCATCGAAAGCACAAGCACTCATTCAAAAAGAAGTAGGTGTAAAATTTGCTCAAGTACTAGAAGACGCAGGAGTATATAAGCAAGATCAAAAAGGACAACAAGCATTTCAAAATTTCCTTGAAGGAATAGGATTTCAAGCTTGCTAAGAATAACCAAAAATCTATGCTCTAAATTCATTGCAACACAATAAAGAATCAGGTACAATATCTCTATTGGAGAATACAAAAGAAAAAATTTTAGGTGTCTTACAAGCAATACAAAAAGATATAGGTGGTATGAAGACCGATATCAACAACATCAAGTCTACTCAACAGGAACATACTCAACTACTTCGTGCATTAGAGCATAGAACCGATGTAATAAAAGCAGAACAAGAAAATATGAAAATGTCTCTTGCTAGAAATAAACTTTCAGGAGGAATTATTTGATGACAGCAAAACGAACACTCATAAAAACACTTCCTATTTTAATCGTGGCAATAACCCTCCTCTTTGCTACAACAGGATGTAAAAAGAATAACAAAGGAGTGAATACGATGGAACCCATAAAAGAGTTACAACAAGGCGAAGATATCGCCATCATTACTACCAATTACGGAACCATTACAGTTCGATTTTTTCCTGACGCTGCACCCAAAGCAGTAGAAAACTTTATCACCCATGTCAACAATGGATATTATGACGGTATTACTTTTCACCGTGTTATTCAAGACTTTATGATTCAAGGAGGAGATCCAGAAGGAACCGGTATGGGAGGAGAAAGTATCTGGAAGGAACCTTTTGAAGATGAATTTGACGTGAATTACCGTAACTTTCGTGGTGCTATATCCATGGCCAATAGTGGACCCAATACCAACGGTAGTCAATTCTTTATTGTCCAAGGAGCAGAAGTGCCAGAGGATATTATAAAAGAAATGAAAAGA
>JAAYSE010000106.1 GCA_012524135.1 Candidatus Epulonipiscium sp.
AGAAATGATAATATTTTATCCAATAATAAGGACTAGGATATAGGAAGGAAAGAATAGATAGCATGAAAGAAAAGATTGCAAGTCCGGCGAGAACCAGAGAAATATTACGCCAATACGATTTTATTTTTCAGAAAAAATATGGTCAGAACTTTCTTATTGACTTACATGTTTTAAATAAAATTATAAAAGCAGCAGAATTGTCATCTAGTGACTGTGTGATTGAAGTAGGACCGGGTATTGGGAGTCTTACTCAGGCATTGGCTGAAAAAGCAGGTCAAGTTATAGCAGTAGAGATTGATAAACAATTAATTCCTATTTTACAGGAAACATTACGAGGATATGATAATATTCATATTATGAATCAAGATATATTAAAAGTAGATATGGAAGAATTATTAGTTAAAAGATTACCTAGTAGTAAGGTGAAGGTGGTGGCTAATTTACCCTATTATATTACAACTCCTATCATCATGGGATTATTAGAAAAAAGATTACCGCTAGAACATATTACAGTCATGGTACAAAAAGAAGTAGCAGATCGAATGAAGGCAGTACCAGGTACCAAGGATTATGGTGCTTTATCTGTAGCAGTACAATACTACTCGGAACCTTATCTGGTGGCAAATGTACCTGTTAATTGTTTTATTCCAAGACCTAAAGTAGGATCAGCAGTGATACAATTGAGGATATTAAAAGAACCACGAATTCATGTAAAAGATGAAGTTTTCTTTTTTCATGTTGTACGTGCTGCTTTTGCTCAAAGAAGAAAAACATTAGTGAATACATTATATAACTATTCACAACAAGAATTTGTTTTTTCTAAAGAAGATATTGTATCTTGCTTAAAAGAAATGGGACTAAATGAAAAAGTAAGAGGGGAAACATTATCTATTGAAAAATTAGGACAATTATCCGATTTATTATATAGCATAAAATAACTTCCTTTTCTAAGGAAGTTATTTTATGCTATTATTCTAGAGATAGAAAACGATAACTCCCTTTCCAGTTTACTTTGTTTCCTTTATCTAAATTTTTTTCTATACCATGGATTAAGTTGAAATAAGATTTTCCATAATCCAAAGAAAAAGCACAAGGCAAATCTGGGGATAGATATTCAAAGTTTCCCAATCCAATTTTTCCATCGATCCAGGCGTTTAATTGATGTTTCTGATCTTGTGAAATAAGACGAATCATATGAACGTCTGGATTTTCTTTTTTTGGTTGTGAATTATTATTTGTGTAGGTATTAAAAGTTTGCGCGTCATTTTGGGTATTGATATAAGTAACTTGTCCATCCCATTTAGTATTTACCGTTTGTAATCCATAATAACGTAGGATAGTAATATCATCTAAAGCTTCAATTTCAACATCAATATTAATTTTATTATTGAAGATTGTATAATAGACATTTTCCTTGATAATTTCCAGTTTATTAACAGTAGTATTGTATCCTTGTATATAATTTGTTACTAGTAATTGTACTTTATCACAGGGAATACATTTATTTTCGATGATTTCTTTTTTATCTGCTTTTATAGTAACAGTAGCAGTACGGGCTGTTGGTTTTTCTCGTTCATTTTGTGTAATACCATGCCAACCACCAGTGAAAAAAGGAGTTATATTATCCTCATGATTTCTACTTTTTACAATATAGGGTCCTATCCAATCACTAGGAGATTGAAGAAAAGGTTCTATTTCTTCTTTGGTAAGGTTTGAGCTGGTTTTATCATTTTCATTCGGTATAAGGTAGATAGAATCAAGGGCATAAATGGAATTTATCCCACATGGTTTAAAATCGATCCACATATCATAATTTTTATTATATTTATGTGCTATTCTTAAATTTCCATCTTTATAATAAAGATATTGATTGGTTTCATTTGTCATGTTTGATTTTATATTGTGATCTATAGTATACGTTTTATTTAAATAGTGAAATAAAACGTATAATAAAAATGCAATTAAAAAGGTCATCAAGACTAACTGTATTATATGCTTTTGTTTCATATGAACCACCTTTAAAATGTATCTAATTTTTTTAAACGATAGGATATTATTGTAAAAAAATTGATAATCAAAGAATATCATATCTAGGATTGGTATTCAACCTTCACTCTATAATTTCTTAAATGGATTGGAATGTACAATCATAATTGTCCTCTTTTTGCAATATACTTTTATAAGTTAAGGTTTTTTATTGAATGTAGGGAGGGGAAAATATGTCAAAAAGGTTACCATATTATCGAGCACAAGTACTTTTAAAAGAACAAATGCGAGGGTACTCTATGGCACAACAAGAAGCAACAGGATATTGTAAAATTGATATCCGAGGAGAGCGTGGGAAGTGTCACTTATCTGTTCAAAATTTACGTCCATTACATCAAGGTATATATAGTATTTATTTTATTACAGCTTCCGAAGAAAATCCTATGGGATTATATATGGGGGTATTAGATGTTAAGTCTCAAGGAAGGGGAGAAATGCGTTTTGATTTTTCACCTAATCAATTGGGAGGAAGTCCTTATACTATAGAAGATATAGGGGCTATTGCTATATTAATTTCACAAGAAGAACGACCAGGTCATTTTATTTGTCCTCTTATTGGATTTATAGACGAACCTTTTTCATGGCAAACAAAACTTACTATATGGGAAAAAGAAAAGGAAAATCCTATTAAGAATTTAAATGCTCATATTTTAAAAAAGGATTCGGATAGTATTGAGGATAAATTACATCATCAAGATATAAAAGAAAAACAGGACGATGAAGTAAAAGAAGATCAGGTAGTAAAAGAAGAACAAATAGTAAAAGAAGAGAACGAAGAAATAATGAATAATAAGAGTAATCGGGGAGAAGTACAAGATAAACAGAAAAATAAGAATATGAAGGAAAAGAGAGTAGAGGAAGACAAGAAAGTAGTAGTTACAAAAAATACTAGTTCTAATATTAATGAGTGGAACTCTTGGAAAGAAAAAGAATTGGATATAGTATTTCAAAATTGTCCTCCTATGAATCCTTTTGAAAATCCTACTCAAGAAGAAGAATGGGTACGAATTACTCCTAGAGAAATTGCTCTTTTGGACTTACCTACGTGGTCTTTTATTCATCATCCATTGGTAGTAGAAGGATATTATAAATACAATCATCTTTTATTAGGAAGAAAAAAAGAAGGAGTTTATTCTATTATTATTTTAGGAGTGCCAGGGCAATATAATTTTCAAGATGAATCGTTAGCATATCAAAATGGATTTTCTAGTTTTTATTGTTGTCGTGATACAGAACCAAAGGTGGGAGAATATGGTTATTGGATTGTGAGGGCTCAAACTGATTTTGTAATCTAATTGTAATGTTCTATTCACAACCTTTTCATAACCAGGTGTTATAGTAGAATTATAAAGCTACCCCCCTTTTATAATATATTTTTATAAGTCTGCTAATAATAAGCAGACTTTTTTATTTTATGATTTCTCATCATTGGAATAATGAATATTTAAATGAAACAGTTGGTATCCCTTAAATAACAGTGATATAATAAATATAAAATTTGTTCATAGGAGTTATTAAAAAGAAGAATATACTTTACCATTATGAAGAGTGTAGGAGGTGCATGGTATGAGAGAATTATTAGCCAGATTAATTATTAATACAGTGGCATTATACGGAGCTGGCCAACTGATTACAGGAATTCATGTAGAGAGTTGGGGAATGGCTTTATGGGGAGCTATTATTTTTAGCCTTTTAAATATGATTGTTAAGCCAATTTTAAAAATTATTTCATTTCCTATTACTTGTTTAACTATTGGATTATTTAGCTTGGTTATCAATGCTTTTATTTTATATTTAACCGCTTTTTTAAGTTCCATACAGATTGATTCTTTTGGTACTGCTTTAGTGGGAGGAATTGCTGTTGGAATTATTAATTGGTTCTTAGGTATTCTGTTTTTAAAAGAAAACAAATAAAGAAAAAGTGAAGCCAAAAGATGATTTAAAGTAAGAATAGGTCTTTTGGCTTTGCTTTTTTTATTAGAAATATTCTATAAGTTATTGACATATGTCCTTAATAAGATATAATAGAACCATAAAAGACATATACCCAAAATATGAAGACTTTAAAAGTTATTTCTTAGGAGAAAAGTATTTTATTTAGAAACTTTTTATTTTGATTAAAAATTAGGAGGAATAAGAATGAAAATAGCAATTTCTACGACAGGAAAAAACAGTGATAGTGTATTAGATATGAGATTTGGTAGATGTGAATACTTTCAAATTTATGATACGAAGGCTGGTAAAATTATAATTTTAGAAAATAAAGGTAGGTTATCTAGTGGTGGTGCTGGTATTGCTGCCTCCAATCAATTAATAGATGAAAAAGTAGATGTTATTATTACAGGAAATTTAGGACCAAATGCTTTTGAACTTATTGCAGCAGAGGGAATTAAAGCTTATAAATGTAAAAGTATTGCTATAAATTCTGTTCTTGAAAAATATAATAATGGCGAACTGGAAGAAATCACAATATCTGGGCCTGCACATCATGGAGGACATAACTAGATGGGAGTGGATTTATCATGAACATAGCCGTACTTAGTGGAAAAGGTGGAACGGGAAAAACCACAGTTTCTACAAATTTAGCTCTTGCATTACAAGCAAATTATATAGATTGTGATGTAGAGGAGCCAAATGGTTTTTTATTTTTAAAACCTAGTATAGAAAAAACAGAACAGGTTATGGTAGAGTATCCTGTGATGGATGATAAAAAATGTGTGGCTTGTAGAGAGTGTATAAAAGTATGTCAATTTCATGCTCTTGCAAAAGTTAAAGATAAAGTGATTTTATTTGAAAAATTGTGTCATGGTTGTGGTGCGTGTAAAATAATATGTAAATATGATGCTATTATTTATAATCAAAGAGAAATAGGAAAAATAGAAACGGGTCAAACAAGAAATATTCATTGTAGTAGAGGTATACTAAATATAGGAGAACCTATGGCAGTGCCTGTAATTAAAAAACTTCTTCAAAATATATCAGAAGGCAATTATATTATTGATTGTCCACCTGGAACTTCTTGTAATGTAGTAAATACTTTGAGATATGTTGATGGGGCAATATTAGTGACAGAACCTTCAGAATTTGGGCTTCATGATTTAAAGATAGCAGTAGAAGTTGTAAAAATGTTTCAAATTCCTTTTGGAATTATTATTAATAAGGATGATGGAAAGGATAATATTATTAGACAGTATTGTAAAAAGGAAAATATACAAATTATAGGAGCTATCCCGTATAGTAAAGAAATAGCACAAGTGTATTCTAAGGGAGATATTCTTTATGACCATTTTAAAATTAAACCGATTTTTAAAAAATTAGCAAATCGATCAAAGGAGGTGCTGCAATGGAATTAGTAGTATTAAGTGGAAAGGGTGGAACGGGGAAAACTACTATTGCCACAGCACTTTCTGAACTTGCTAAAGAAGTGGTCAGAGTGGATTGTGATGTGGAAGCATCCAATTTTTATATGTATTATGACGGCAAAGATTTAGAAAAAGAAGATTTTTATGGTGGTAAAAAAGCAGATATAAAGAAAGATAAATGTATACAATGTGGTAAATGTGAAGAGGTTTGTCGATTTAATGCTATTGATCATTTTCAAATCAATGCTTTTGCCTGTGAAGGTTGTGGAGCATGTACTTTAGTATGTCCTCAGAATGCAATTATTTTGAAGGATGAAAAAGTAGCGAATACCTTTATAACAAAAACAGATAAAGGAATAATTGCAAAAGCAGAGATGGAAATAGGAAGTGATGCATCTGGTCTTCTTATATCATTTTTACGTAAAAAAGCAGAGAAATTTTCTAAAAATGAATTAGTAACAATTATTGATGGTTCGCCAGGAATTGGTTGTCCTGTTATTGCATCAATAACTGGTAGTAATGCTGTATTAGTTGTGACAGAACCTACTAAATCCGGTCTTGAAGATTTAAAGAGAGTGATTACTTTATGTGAACATTTTCAGATTTTTACCATGGTTTGTATTAATAAATATGATATAAACGGAGAAGTAACCAAAGAAATAGAAGATTTTGTAGATCAAAAGGAACTGAAATTAGTAGGTAAAATTCCATATGATGACGTGGTTATGAAATCTATCAATGAATTAAAACCAATAACTTTTTATAAGGATAGTATAGCAAAAAAAGCTATAACAGAGATGTGGAAGACGATTCAAAAATTTATATTCACTTAAGATAGAATTTTATAAAAATGTCCTTTGATTTTCTAAAGAAATAAAGATTACTATAGGATATACTTAATAATAACTGGCATGTTCGTAAGGTTTACTTTATAAAGGATAAGGAGGCAATTTTAGTATGCACAAGGTAATCGATGAAGGCATTAAGAATAAGGAGAAATATATAAATCGTCCTCAAGTAGATAAGAAGTTTATTGAGAAAGCCATTGAGCATGTATTAAAAAAAATAGACCAAAATTTAGAACGCTATACTCATAAATTTCCTACACCTGCTAGTAAAAATTTAGTTTATGGTGAGATTGATAATGTAGATTGGACAGCTAGTTTTTTTACTGGTATGCTTTGGCTTGCTTATGAAGTCACAGGTGATGAAAAATATAAAAAAGTAGCTGATATTCATATAAAAAGTTTTAAACATCGTTTAGAAAATAGAATTGAAATTGATCATCATGATATAGGATTTTTATATACTCTTTCTTGTGTTGCTTCTTATAAATTAACAGGCAATGAAGAAGCAAAGAAGATTGCTATTGATGCTGCGGATTTATTAATTACAAGATATTATGATAAAGCGGAAATTATTCAGGCTTGGGGAGATCTTAAAGACCCTGCTCAACGTGGTCGTATGATTATTGATTGTAATTTAAATTTACCATTGTTGTATTGGGCCTCTGAAGTAACGGGAGATCCTAAATATCATGATATTGCTTATAAACATGTAAAACAAGCGGCTAAATATTTAATTCGTGAAGATGCTTCTACTTTTCATACTTATTATATGGATCCAGAAACAGGAGAGCCTTTGTATGGTAATACAAAACAAGGATATAGTGATGATTCTTGTTGGGTGAGAGGACAAGCTTGGGGTATTTATGGTTTTCCTCTTAGTTATGTTTATACAAAAGATTGGGAACTTATAGAAGTTAGTAAAAAGTTAACAAATTATTATTTAAATCGTTTACCAGAAGATGATATTTGTTATTGGGATTTAATTTTTACAGATAAAGATGGAGAAGAAAGAGATAGTTCAGCTGCAGCGATAGCAGTCTGCGGTATATTAGAAATGTTAAAATATCTTCCTGTTACAGATCAATATAGAATGTATTATGAAAATAGTGCATTAAGTATGATTCAGTCATTAGCAAATGATTATACAACAGAGTTAGATAGTGAAGCTAATGGACTTTTACTTCATGGTGTTTATTATAAGGGTGGTAATAGTGGAGTAGATGAAAGCTGTATTTGGGGAGATTATTATTATTTTGAAGCATTAGTAAGAGCTTTGAAAGATTGGGAATTATACTGGTAAATTAGAAAGATAGAAAGGGAGTTGATAATAATGAATCAAAAAAGACCAAATTTGTTATTTCTCTTTGCAGATCAATGGCGAAGACAGGCTATGGGATTTATGAATGAAGATGATGTGATAACTCCTAATATGGATCAGTTTGCAAAAGGGAGTCGAGTTTTTGACCATGCTCTAAGTTGTACCCCTTTATGTTCTCCTCATCGAGCTGCTCTATTAACAGGAAGATACCCTATTACGACAGGTGTTTTTACCAATTGTAAAATAGGAGCAGAAATAGGTCTTCAACCAGATGAAATGGGTATTGGAGAAGTATTTAAACAAGAAGGATATCAAACTGCATATATTGGAAAGTGGCATTTAGATGTACCAGAACAAAATTATGAAGAAGAACCCGAATCAGGAGCCCGAAATTGGGATGCATATACTCCACCAGGACCAAGACGTCATGGTTTTGATTACTGGTATTCATATGGTACTTTCGATCAACATTTACAACCTCATTACTGGAAAGATAGTAAAGAAATGATTCAAGTAAATGAATGGTCTGTAAAACATGAAACAGATGTAGCTATAAAATATATAAAAGATCATAAAGATAATGGTCCTTTCTCCTTATTTATTTCTTGGAATCCACCTCATAGTCCTTATGATCAAGTACCAGAAAAATATAAAAAGTTATATGAGGATAAAGAAATTACGCTTCGTCCTAATGTATCAAAAGGTCCATTTTCTGCTCATACTGGAGAAAAATTAGGTGGAACACAAGAAGAACTTATTGAAAAGACTAAAAATTATTTTGCTGCAGTAACGGGGATTGATGAACAATTTGGCCGATTACTTACTTTCTTAGAAGAAGAAGGGTTAGCAGATGATACTATCGTGGTGCTATCCGCCGATCATGGAGATTTATTAGGTTCTCATGGAATGATGGCAAAACATGTATGGTATGAAGAATCAGTAGGAATTCCTTTCTTAATTCGATGGCCTGAAAATATTCCTGTAGGAAGAGATAGGGAAACATTAATTAATAGTGTAGATGTAATGCCTACCCTATTAGGTTTAATGGGACTTCCTATTCCAGATACAGTAGAAGGAATAGATTTATCCCAAGCGATAAAGGGAGAAGATGGAATAAGACCAGATGCTGCTTTTTTAGCATGTTATCCTGGACGAGATGTTTTCTTGCAAGCTTTTGAAAAGGCTGGATTGGATCCTAAAAGTAAAGGTTGGCGAGCAATAAGAACTATTCGTTATACTTATGTAATCCATACGGGATATTGGCCTGATGAAAAGACAGTAGTACGATATCTTTATGATAATCAAGAAGATCCTTATCAAATGAATCCTTTAGAAATTAAAGATCCTAAAGAACATGAGGTAGCAAAACAATTAGATAAGGTTCTTTGGGAAAAGGTAAAAGAATTGAAAGATCCTTTTACAATAGCATAAATTGTAATAGCCCAATATAGATTTAAAACTTTAATTTTTGCAAGTACCTATATTGTTTTCTTGTTTAGATAGCATTCGATTTTTTGTAAGAATAAATATAGGTACTTGCATAAACATTTTAATTTATAAAATGTTTATAATATTTGGGTTTAATATAGTGTTATTTATTTTTTTGTGCAATATATTGAGCCGCTTTTTTGACCATATCTTGATGTACTTTTTGCATTACATTTGTACCATGAGTACGGCTATTTAAAAAGTGAATATCCATATGACCATTAATACCGTTATTTTTTACAAGATCTAGATTGGTGCCTCTTCCATAGCCGCCACTTCGGTTATTTACGGTGGCAAGTCCTGGAGCAGCATCAACGCCAGCGTGAGGCATTGCAGTCATAGAACCAGCTAGTTTATAATTTCCAATGGAAACAACTACAGCTCGTCTCTCCCAGCTAAAACCATTCCAAATAGATTTAATAATATCAGTATCTTTTTGAGTTAAAGGTTCGATATCTGCATGGTTTGTACCAAAAGTACGACGAATGGAAAAGCTTTTTCCTGTATCCACATCCGTAACTAGAGCATCAGCACCACGAGGGAAAATATATTGAACTTGACTCCACCAGTCCAATGCCCCTTGAATATCGGAAGAAGGGGTTTCTTGATTTCCTAACAAAGCACTTTTGGTAGCAGGGCCTACAATACCATCTACTTTCAATCCTTTTGCTGCTTGAAAGTGACGAACGGCAGATGTTGTAATAGGACCAAAATATCCAGTGGCTGTATGATATTGAAAATATCCTAATTTTTTTAGTTCTGTTTGAATTTGTACAACTTCATTGCCGCGATTTCCTTGACGAAGTAAGGCAGCTTGAGTACTTAAGGGCGTCCATAATAAAGTAGAAGCCAAGGTAATGGCAGTAATTCTTTTTAATATATTATTTTTCATAAGATAAAACCTCCTTGATGTCCATATGTATTAAGGTTACATAAAACGTTTACAAGGTTATTTTATTACAAAATTATTAATTTGTCCAGAGTTATTTTAAATTTTTGTAATAATTTTTTATTAATTTGTAATAGTTAATAAAAAAGACTTTCTAGTTTATTAGAAACTAGAAAGTCTTAAAGAAATTTTTTTATTGCATACTAGGGACTGTAGTTACTTCACTTTTTACTTGTTGAATTTGTTCTTGTGACGCTGGTTGACTAGGTGTATAATATCCTTTTTGTTCTGCTATTTTATAAAGATCATATTGGCTTTTTTCACATTTATTTCTTAATTGTTGTAATTCTTGTCGTAATTGAGGATTATTAGTTTCAGAGATCATAGTTGTATAAGCAGTCAGACTACTTTTTAAATCAGCTAAAATGTCATTTACAATTGTTTTTTCTTCCATAGAGTAATTCCCTCCTTTTCATGTATTTTATACTAACCTAAAAATGAAATAAGCTTTTGTTTTGTATTTTTTGCTTCCTCTGAAGATTGTTTAAACATTTGTTTAATTTGTGGATCTGTACATTGTTCAGCATAGGAACATAATTTATGGGCAGCATTATCATGAGAACCAATCAGATGGCGTAAATTTTCTACTTCCAAATAAGATAAATTACTCATAAAAAAACTCCTTTCTTTTTTTTTCGTACATTTTTAGTATTCTAAAAAAACCTTAAAAATATTCATATTGATTCATTCACAGAGGAGCAATTTTTTCATATAGTACTAATAATAGAGTAAGATATTTTCTATATAATGGATATTTAAGGTGGGAATTTTATGTCATGGAAAAAAAAATTAAAACTTAAAATTTCACAAAGCACATATAAAAGTAAAATTTTTGAAAAGTTTCCTTATGAAATAGCAGATATTATGGATGAGGTAGATGAGTTTTTAGATGAAAGTTGGAAAAATCAGCAAGAAAAAGCATTAAAGAAAAGAAGAAAAGGAAGAAGAAGGTAAAATTTAAAAAAAGAAAATAGGAGGATAAATAAAATGATACAAAAGCCAAATATTGTATTTATTTTAACGGATGACCAAGGATCTTGGGCGATGAATTGTGCAGGAAATAGTGATATTATTACTCCAAACTTAGATCGTTTAGCTTCTCAAGGATTACGATTTAATAATTTTTTCTGTGCTTCACCGGTATGTTCACCAGCTAGGGCTTCTATTTTTACAGGAACTATTCCTTCCCGTCATGGAGTACATGATTGGATTCGAGGAGGAAATGTAG
>JAAYSE010000107.1 GCA_012524135.1 Candidatus Epulonipiscium sp.
GAAATTTTAGAATATGCAGCACAAATTGAAAGTTATTCCCATCATCCCATTGCCTTATCCATTGTACAAGCTTATGGTAAAACCATTGATCCAGGTAAAATTAAAGATTATAAAGAAATTTCTGGGCAAGGAGTAGAAGCTATTATTAATGATAAAAAAATTATTGTGGGAAATCAATTACTGATGATGAAAAAAGGAATTGAATATCAACCTATTTCTGATATGGGAACTCATGTATATGTAGCTATCGATCAAAAATATGCAGGTGCTATTGTGATTGCAGATACTATAAAAACGGATGCTACTTACGCCCTACAACAATTGCAACAATTCGGTATTAAAAAAACCATTATGTTAACAGGAGATCAAAAAAACGTAGCACAGAATATTGGAGAACGACTCAACATAGATGAAATTTATGCTGAACTTCTACCTCAAGATAAAGTAAGTAAGCTAGAAGAATTACAAAAAAATCAAAAAGAGCATAAGAAACTTATGTTTGTTGGAGATGGTATGAATGACGCCCCGGTATTGGCAAGAGCAGATATAGGAACTGCAATGGGTGCCTTAGGATCGGATGCGGCGATTGAAGCAGCAGATATGGTATTAATGACCGATGAGTTATCTAAATTACCACAAGCTTTTCAAATTGCTAAAAAAACCAAACGGATTGTAATGGAAAATATTATATTTGCTTTAGGTACTAAGGGAGTTGTTCTTTTACTGGGTGCTTTTGGAATGGCTTCTATGTGGAGTGCGATCTTCGCTGATGTAGGCGTTGCCATTCTTGCTATATTGAACTCTATGAGAGTATTAATCGTTCATAAGAAACCATCTGATCTTTAATTTTTTATGATTTCTTATCATTCATTAACACATTCTTAGATTTTTCATCTTCGTATGACTATTTATAAAAAAATATAATTTACGTTAAAGCATTGTTTGATTTAAAAGGAGGAAAATTCCTCCTTTTATAAATAAAAATTAATAGGAGTATTTATAAAGAAATTTTTGATAATTTCAAAAATGCCTAGCAAAAAAAACTATTTTTTAGTATGATAGACATATACATGGATATATTTTTCATATATATACTATTTATATGTCTTTAAAACAGACTTTAACAAAACAACTATTCGTTCATTGAAATGAATATAGGAACTTAGATTTATTTAAAATTGTAAAAATAAAACAACTTAAAATGAAAGAAGGAAAATCTTATGAAATTATCTCTTAAAAGTTTAAAAAGTAAAAGTTCTAAATGGCAATCAGCAAATGTAGAACTTCCAAATTTTGATATAGAAACTGTACATACAGCAACCAAAACGAATCCAACTTGGGTACATTTTGGAGCAGGTAATATTTTTAGGGGTTTTATTGCTAAATTACAACATAATTTGCTTGCTTCCGGTAAAGCTAATACAGGAATTATAGCTGTAGATACCTTTGATTATGATATTATCGATAAAATTTATACTGATTATGATAATCTCACTATACTTGTACTTATGAAACCTGATGGAACTTTGAAAAAAAGCATTGTTGCTTCCGTAAGCGAGGCCCTAAAAGCGGATAGTAATAATAATTTATCCATGGACCGTTTAAAAGAAATCTTTTGCAATCCTAAACTTCAAATGGTTAGTTTTACTATTACTGAAAAGGGATATGCCCTTACCGATATAAATGGAGATTTTTTCCCCATGATTAAGGAAGACATATTAAACGGACCTAAAGCTGCAAAACATGCTATGAGTATTGTAGCTTCCCTTGTATATGAAAGATATTTATCAAATAAAGCTCCTATTGCTTTAGTAAGTATGGATAACTGTTCTCATAATGGAGATAAATTAAAGGCATCTGTTTTAACAATCTCTAAAGAATGGCAAAAAAAAGGTTTTGTAGATGAAGGATTTATTACTTATTTAGAAGATGAAAACAAAGTGTCTTTCCCTTGGTCCATGATTGATAAAATAACTCCTCGCCCTTCAGAGGTAGTTCAAAAACATCTTGAAGATCTTGGTATTGAAGACATGACCCCTATTATTACCTCTAAAAATACCTTTATTGCACCTTTTGTAAACGCAGAAGAAACCGAATATCTAGTTATTGAAGATACATTCCCTAATGGACGTCCTCCCCTAGAACTATCTGGAGTTTATTTTACTGATAGAGAAACAGTGAACAACACAGAGCGTATGAAGGTTACCACCTGCTTAAATCCGCTACATACCGCTTTGGCAGTCTATGGATGTCTCTTAGGCTACACTTCCATTGCTTCTGAAATGAAAGATCCTCAACTAAAAAAATTAGTTGAAAAAATAGGCTATGATGAAGGAATGCCGGTTGTAGTAGATCCTAAGATTTTAAATCCTTTGAACTTTATTAAAGAAGTAATCGATCACAGACTTCCAAATCCATTTATTCCTGATGCACCTCAGCGAATAGCCACAGATACTTCTCAGAAGATTGCTATTCGTTTTGGAGAAACCATAAAATCCTATATGGCAAGAGAAGATTTAGATTCTGCTAATTTAACTTATATTCCTTTAGCTCTAGCTGGATGGTGCAGATATCTTCTTGCTATCGATGACGAAGGAAATAAAATGGAACTTAGCAGTGATCCAATGCTTCCACAATTAACTTCTGCTCTATCTACTATAGAATTTGGTAATCTTTCTAGCTACAATGAACAATTAAAACCTATATTAAGTAATCCTATGATCTTTGGAATTGATTTATATAAAGCTGGACTCGGTGAAAAAGTAGAAAATATATTTTTAGAACTTATGAATGGTAAAGGTGCTGTTCGTAAGACTTTAGTTAAATACCTTGGATAATAAAGTAAAAAAACTCCTATTTAGAATGATTCTAAATAGGAGTTTTTTGTTTTTAATGATTTTAATAAGTTTCTACAAAGACTTCAAAGTGAGCTTGAGGATGAGCACAAGCAGGACAAACCTGAGGAGCTTCTTTTCCTTCATAAATGTAGCCACAATTATTACATTTCCAAAATACCGGTTGTTCTTTTTTGAATACTTCTCCCTTTTCGATATTCTCTGCTAACTTTCTAAAACGTCTTTCATGACGATCTTCTACTTCTGCAATCTTTCGATAAACAGCTGCAATTTGAGAAAATCCTTCTTCTTCTGCTACTTTTGCAAAAGTAGGATAAAGATCTGTCCATTCTTCATTTTCACCAGCAGCTGCTGATAATAAATTTGTTTTTGTATCACTATAAGCAACAGGATAAGAAGCTTCGATATTAATCGCTTCATCTTGATAATCTTCCGCTAAAAATTTAAAAAATCGTTTCGCATGTTCTTTTTCATTGTCTGCTGTTTCTTGAAAAATATTTGAGATTTGTA
>JAAYSE010000108.1 GCA_012524135.1 Candidatus Epulonipiscium sp.
AATCCACAATTAGCAAAGGAGATATAATCCCCTCTTTCAAAAATAATAATCTCAGATTTTTCATCTAATCTCCTTAATCTTGCGGCAGCAGATGCACCGCCAGCTACTCCACCTACTATTAATACCTTCATAATCCATCTCCTTGTAAAAGTAGTTTTTAAATTATAATATCGTATTATAATTATTATTAATCTTTCTTTTTATAATATAACCTGCAATGACAGTAACCTTCAAAATCAGGATCTTTAATCTGTTCTCTAAACTCTGCACAAATACATTTATTTTCCTCTGAACGTTGTAATTTGCAAGGGCAATATCCTCCCTTTTGTTTTAGACCCTCTTTAATTCTTTTAACAATCTCTTTATCCTCATTAAAAGTAATTTTCATAATTCATACCATCCCTTCAAGTTTTATGTATTTTGCTAAATACTTATTTTTTCATTCGTATTTCATTATTATACCTCTTTATATTACTAATTTCAAGTATTAATCTCTTAAAAGTTTTCTTTAATTTTTTTAAAATACTTTAATAATAGAATATCTATCTTGTTTATAGTAATTTCTTATCTTATCTTATTTTAAAATATAAAAAGTTAATGACTTCGCTATTCTAATGCTGTATAATTATATATAGCTTAATATTGTAAACCCATTAAATAGTGGAAGTTTTTTGCTACTATAACATTAAAAACATTTAACTACAAAGATGGGGTAAAAAACATTTATTATATAGGAGGACTATACTATGAAGGAATTTAAAGGGTATAAAAAAGGAATCAATTTAGGTGGTTGGCTTTCTCAATGCAACCATGATGAAAATCATTATAAAAACTTCATTTTAGAAGATAATATAAAACAAATTGCTGGATGGGGACTTGATCATATTAGGTTGCCTATCGACTATGAGCTTGTAAGGAATGCAGATGGAACTACTAAGGAAATTGGGTTTTACTATATAGAAAAATGTATTAACTGGTGTAAAGAGTATGGGTTAAATATGATTATTGATCTTCATAAAACTGCAGGTTTTTCTTTTGATAAAGGGAATAATACTTTCTTTGATTCCCTAGAATTGCAGGATTGCTTTGTAGAGCTATGGCAGGAGATTGCATCTAGATATGGTAAATACAGCAACTTTATTGCTTTTGAGCTCCTTAATGAAGTTGTTGAAGATAATGTTTCTGAGACATGGAATGATATTTCAGAAAGAACAATTATTGCTATAAGAAAAAAAGCACCAAATACAAAAATAATTATAGGAGGTACTAGAAATAACAGTGTACAATCTATAAAAAATCTTAGGGAACCATTTGATGAAAACATTGTTTATACATTTCATTTCTATGAACCATTGATTTTTACCCATCAGGGAGCTTATTGGATTGAACCTATGTCTGAAGATTATAGAGTTGAATATCCTATTTTAGCAGAGGAATATATTGAAGATTCAAAAAAGTATCTTTTTCCACAACAAGTCGATTTCTTACTTTCTCACACAAAGCAATTATCAGGTAAGGAGTTTTTTAGAAATTCATTTGCTGATGCAATTAAAATTGCAAAAGAACGTGATGTTCCGCTTTACTGCGGTGAATATGGGGTAATTAATATAGCATCAAATCCTTCTACATTAAATTGGATTGCTGATATTTCTGATGTGTTTAAAGAACATAATATAGGGCGTGCCATCTGGAATTATAAAGGTATAGACTTTGGCATTATAGATTCTGAGTATAGTGAAATTTTTCATGAAGTAATTGAAAGATTGTAGTTAATGTTTATGGTAAGGATTAAAATAGGAATCCTAGAAAGAAATATAAATCCAAACTTCGTAGGCTAAGCTTTACCACTAAAATAATTATAATTAAATATTTTTTTCGAAATATTTTAAGTTTTTTAGAAAAAGACTTGCTTTTTAATTATATTCATGATAAAATTAAAGCATTGACTTTATATGATTATAAATAAGGAGGTGCGGCTTCATGGCAAAATGTGAAGTTTGTGGAAAGGGTGTTTCCTTTGGAGTTAAAGTTTCTCATTCCCATAGGCGTACGAATAGAACTTGGAAACCCAATGTTAAGCGTGTAAAAGCAATTGTTAAGGGAGTCCCATGTAGAATTCATGTTTGTACAAGATGTTTACGTTCAAATAAAGTAACAAGGGCAGTTTAGTTCTATAATAGCTTTAGAAATCAGTGTAATCGCTTTTGCTTTTACACTGTTTTTGTTGTGAAAATAATATGGGTAAATTCAGATTCTTGCGTTATTGAAAGGATTCAAATAACACCTACTGAAGTCGTGGTTTCTGTGGGTAATGATAATTTAGTTTTAATAAAAGTTCAAAAAATGTCAGAAGAAACCTTACAAATAGAGATAATTGATAAAGAAGAGGTAATACTAATTGATGTAGATGAATGTTCAATTGATAAATGGGAAAACCAACATTTGGACTTTAAAGATAAAGATCTACATTTTATTTACTATGACATGAACAATGATCTCTATTGTATACGTTCAGATTTTCCTAAAGAGTTGTACGCTTATAGGGTTTGCTCTTTAGCAAAGGTTTTAGTAAGTAATAATAAAATATACGGAGTCATATTTAAAAATTATAAAAATGCTAAGGAATCACCAAATATATTCATGTAGAAACCTTGACGTTTTTTACTAAGCGTCAACCTTGCGATAGCTGTCAAAACATAATTGCAGAGTTCTTGAAAAAACATTCGAATGTTGAAATCGAGGTTATACACAACGACGGAACAGTTCTTAAACCATAAAGGAGGATGCATATGTTAGACTTTATCTCTATAAAAGAATTCTATGAAGGAATAAATTATGAATTTGATATTAAAAGATCTAATCAACGCAAAGGTAGTCTAACTTGGAGTGCATTATTTTATGAAGATGCTTGGAATTATGACCTTGCGGTAAACACAGATTATACCTTCAAAAATGTATTTTATGTTTACCTCGGACATTTAATATGTAAACATGGAAAATATATTCTCGAGCACTTTGCAAACTGTATCACTGCATCAATTCAAGAAATTGAGGAGAACTACATGAATTTGGATTTAACCGCGGAAGAACAACTTGAAATTTTAGAGATTGCAAGGCAAGTAAAAGATGATTTACCTAAATTAAAGGTTTTCTCCGATTCTGTTTCCTTAATTGAACAAGAAATAAAAGAATATAAAAATGAGAAAGGGCTAGAATAGCAGGATAACTGCTTTTTAGAACATCTGCAAGTGAGAGTCAATTAATACTTTTGGAATAGCAGTAAAGTAATATATAGGGTCAGGCATTAGACTAATAAAATTTATATTAATAGTTTTATATATTCTGAAAATTAAAATGGGTTCTAAAAATTAAGCTATGTAAATGCGTTTAATTTTTAGAACCCATAGTTCATTTATTCTATAAAAGTCAAATCATATTCTGTTTATCATGGAACCTTTAGTAACTTTTATGTAACCGCCAAACCACCCACACCTTCAAAAGTATGATACACTATTGTAAAATAGGAAGGTGGAAATGCAAATGAGCTAGATTGAAAAGTGGTCGGAAATGTTACAATAATTTAAGGAAAGTGGCAAAAGCCAGCGTGTATGGTGTTCGGAGCAAGGAATAAAGAAGAGTATCCTGCGATATTGGCTTGAGCAACTTGATGAGCTTTCGAAGGGTGAAGAAGAAATTTTTGCAGAAATTGATGTAAAAGGTGGTGCAGATATATGATATTAAGACCACCAG
>JAAYSE010000109.1 GCA_012524135.1 Candidatus Epulonipiscium sp.
AAGTTATTACCTCTTTTAAACGAGCGTCAAATGTTCATTGAGAAGTTAGAAAAAATTAATAAACAGATACAAGAACTTAAAAATCAAAATTTTATAACTCCAGAACAGATTATGCTAGAGGAACAGATTCAACAGGAATTACAAAAGGTATATGATTTAGAAATGAAGAATCAAAATCAATTAAAAAAGAATCAAGAAATTTTATATAGAGAGATACAAGATTTACAACAAAGTAAGAAAGCAATGTCGGAAGGATATATGAAACAACAAGCATCTACCTATGGATATTTTTTTGATAAGAAAAAATAATAATAATAAAGATAGAGGTGGAATCATGCGTCTTAATGTAATCAGTTCTAATTCTTTTGAAATGGGATCGGGCATACAGGAATCAGTACAACAACAGAAATTAGAAACGACAACAGGAAAAGAGCGTCCTACAGGGAATTTAGTAGAGTATATGCAACAAAATCCTGGATATCAACCTAGTATAGGAGAAAAGGTTATTATTGATGCTATTGAAAAAGCAAACGCAAAACTTAAGGGAGTATCTGCAGAATTTGAATTTAGTATTCATGAACAAACAAAACAAATTATGGTAAAGGTATTAAATGCAGAAACAAAAGAGGTGATTCGAGAAATTCCGCCAGAGAAGATATTAGATATGGTGGCTCATATATGGGAATTAGCAGGAATTTTTGTAGATGAACGGCGATAAAGAGCTTGCAATTTAGAAATAAATCGTTATAATGGACATAGGAACAAAAAGGAGGAAGGGCAGATTATGGCCATGAATAATCCTTATCAAACATATCGTAATAATGCAATTTTAACAGCTTCTAAAGAAGAATTAGTACTGTTACTTTATAATGGAGCATTAAAATTTTGCAATCAAAGTATACGAGCTTTAGAAGAAAAAGATTTTGAGGCTGCTCATCGATTGAATTTACGGGTACAAGATATTATTCAAGAACTTCAATTTTCATTGGATGATCAATATGAGATTTCCAAAAGTTTAGACTCGTTATATGAGTATATTCTTCGAAGAACGATAGAAGGAAATATTGATAAAGATATTGATGTGATGGAAGAAGTAAGAGGATTTTTAATAGAATTAAGAGATACTTGGAAAGAAGCTATGCATGTGGCTAAAATAAAGCTGGTAGCCACAGATAGTAAAAAATAGAAACTTAAATAAGACCTTGACTTTTTCTAGACCTTATGATATATTAGGTTAGAGTTAGGTGGGTCTTTTTTTTTATGCCCATTTTTAATTAGAAATTTATCCAGTGGAGGTGGAAGTTGTGCGAGCAAAAATTACGTTGGCTTGTACAGAATGCAAGCAGAGAAATTATCATACAAAAAAGGATAAAAGAAATACTCCAGATCGTTTGGAGATTAAAAAGTATTGTAAGTTTTGCAAGACCCATACCGCACACCGGGAGACCAAGTAAGTATCCAAATATCTTGGGAAGGAAGTGGAGTATATGGCAGAAACACAAAACAAGCAACAAGAAATGAACAAATTTTTTAAAGGATTCAAAGGGGAATTCAAAAAAATTATTTGGCCCAATCGTGAAACATTGTTTAAGCAAACAACTACTGTCATAGCTGTATCTATTCTTGTAGGTGTTATAATTTCCCTTATGGATTTTATAATTGGTACAGGAATACATCTGATCGTTCGATAATGTTTTAAAAAGGATGAGATTATGTCTGAAGAGATTAAATGGTATGTGGTTCATACTTATTCAGGTTATGAGAATAAGGTGAAAGCAAATATCGAAAAAATTGTTAAAAATCGAAATATGCAAGATCAAATTCATGAAGTCGTTGTTCCTTTACAAGATATAATGGAAGAAAAAAATGGGAAACGTAAAATTGTACAAAAAAAAGTGTTTCCAGGTTATGTATTGATCAAAATGCATATGAATGATGACACATGGTATGTCGTTCGCAATACAAGAGGCGTGACTGGATTCGTAGGTCCTGGTTCTAAACCAGTTCCTTTATCAGAAGAAGAAGTGCGAGCTATGGGTATTGATATGACATCCATGAAAATTGATCTCGAAGCTGGAGACAGCGTTAAAGTGGTTCGAGGACCTTTTAAAGATTCTATTGGTATTGTAAAAGAAGTTCAAGAATCAAAACAAACGGTGGTAGTCCGGTTATCTATGTTTGGACGAGAAACACCGGTAGAATTAGATTTTGATCAGATTCAAAAGATATAGCTATTGTTTAAATTTAGATTTATGTCATTTGGATCATATAATGCAATGTTGCATGAAAGTGGGAGGGAAATCCCCGCAAATACCACATTTATTCAGGAGGTGCGCTTATAATGGCGAAAAAAGTTACTGGAATTATAAAATTACAAATCCCTGCTGGAAAGGCAACACCAGCACCACCAGTTGGACCTGCTTTAGGACAACATGGGGTTAATATTGTGGCTTTCACAAAGGAATTTAACGAAAGAACTGCAAAACAAGCAGGAATGATTATTCCTGTTATTATTACGGTGTATCAAGATAGAAGTTTTACTTTTATTACAAAAACACCCCCAGCAGCTATTTTATTGAAAAAAGCATGTAAAATTGAATCTGGATCTGGAGAACCTAATAAGAAAAAGGTGGCTACCGTTTCTAGAGATGAAGTTCGAAAAATTGCAGAACTTAAAATGCCTGACTTAAATGCTGCTACTATCGAAACAGCGATGAGCATGGTAGAAGGAACAGCAAGAAGTATGGGTATTGTTGTAGAAGATTAATATATCAAAAAAACGGTGCGTTCGTGGGAGGGTTAAGTCCCCGATAATACCACAAGGAGGTTATGTTTGTGAAAAGAGGAAAAAAATATTTAGAAGCTGCCAAATTGGTAGATCAAGATCAAGTTTATGATCCAAATGAGGCAATAGATTTAGTACAAAAAATAGCAAAAGCTAAATTTGATGAGACAGTAGAAGCTCATATTCGATTAGGTGTTGATAGTCGTTATGCAGATCAACAAGTTCGAGGAGCTGTTGTTCTTCCACATGGTACAGGAAAAAAAGTGCGAGTGCTTGTATTTGCCAAAGGGTCAAAAGCAGAGGAAGCAGAAGCAGCTGGCGCAGATTTTGTTGGCGCAGAAGAATTAGTTCCTAAAATTCAAAATGATGGATGGTTAGATTTTGATGTTGTTGTAGCAACTCCTGATATGATGGGAATTGTAGGACGACTAGGAAGAATATTAGGACCTAAAGGATTAATGCCCAATCCTAAATCTGGTACAGTAACAATGGATGTTACTAAAGCGGTTGAAGAAATTAAAGCGGGAAAAGTAGAATATCGCTTAGACAAAAGTAATATTATTCATGTACCTATTGGAAAAGTTTCTTTTGGCACACAAAAATTAATGGAAAACTTCCAAACTCTAATGGATGCAATTATAAAAGCAAGACCAGCGGCTGCAAAAGGACAATACTTGAGAAGTGTTTCTGTTTCAGCAACGATGAGTCCAGGCGTTCGAATCAACCCACTCCATTTGGTTGAAAAAAAATAAAGTATTGACAATATAGTAAAACTTATATATACTAATTAAGTAGAATTTGTACCGTAGACAGTAGGTGCCCTAAGGCGTAACGATAAGGCCTACCGAGGTATATGTATCTGATCGGATTTATTTTGGTTGGAATATATATAACCTCTTTGTCTGCGGGCAGAGAGGTTATTTTAATTAAAGGAGGTGGATGGCATGGCAAAAGTAGAGCAAAAACAAGCCGTTGTAAATGAAATTAAAGAAAAACTACAAGGTGCTCAATCTGCAGTATTGGTAGACTATCGTGGACTTACGGTAGAACAAGATACAGAACTTCGTAAAAAATTGCGAGAAGCAAATGTAGAATATAAAGTATACAAAAATACAATGCTAAACTTTGCAATTCAAGGAACAGATATGGAACCTTTAAAGGATTTCTTAGGAGGTCCTACAGCCATTGCTATTAGCTATGATGATCCAGCTAGTGGACCAAGAATTTTAAATGAAGTAGCAGAAAAAAATGATGCTTTGGAATTTAAAGCAGGTGTTGTAGAAAACCAATTATATGATGTGGAAGGAATCAAAAAAGTAGCTAAAATTCCTCCCAAAGATCAATTGCTTGCTACATTATTTGGTAGCTTTAAATCGCCTATGGCATCCTTTGCCCGTGTGGTAAGAGCCATTGCGGAAAAACAAGAAGAAGGCGGAGAAACCGCAGAATAATAAGAAAAAACTCGGAGGTGTATATACCATGGCAAAATTATCAATTGAAGAAATTATTGATGCAATTAAAGAATTAAGTGTTATTGAATTAAACGATTTAGTAACAGCATGTGAAGAAGAATTTGGTGTATCAGCTGCTGCTGGTGTAATGGTAGCTGCAGGAGCAGGAGCAGGCGGTGGAGCTGCTGAAGAAGAAAAGACAGAATTTGATGTTGAATTAACTGAAATTGGAGCACAAAAAATTAAAGTAATTAAAGTTGTTCGTGAAGTAACAGGTCTAGGATTAAAAGATGCAAAAGACCTAGTAGAAGCAGCACCTAAAGTAATCAAAGAAGGCGTAGCAAAAGAAGAAGCAGAAGAATTAAAAGCTAAAATTGAAGAAACTGGTGCAAAAGTAACATTAAAATAATAAAAAATCTCCTATCAATATAGGAGATTTTCTCATCATAATAATTAAAAAGACCTTGACAGGTCTTTTTAATTATGCTAACATTTTATAATGCATTCGTGTTCTAAATATATCATTTCATTTTTAATTATCATATACAGTATATCACATCAATTGACAATTGACAATATGTATGGACAAATTTATACATTTCTTTTTATCCGGTCAAAGGTAATAAAATAAAGTAATTTTAAATATACTTAAAATTTTCCAAGGGGTGAAATAACAGTATGGAAAGAAATAGGATCCGTCCTGTCAAGGTAGGGAAAGGCATACGCATGAGTTATGCAAGAATGAATGAAGTCATTGAAATGCCAAATCTCATTGAGGTGCAAAAAAATTCCTATGAATGGTTTTTGGATGAAGGACTTCGGGAAGTTTTTCAGGACATTTCCCCCATTATGGATTATAGTGGGAACTTAATACTAGAATTTGTTGGTTTTTCTTTAGATGAAGAACCAAAATATTCCATTGAGGAATGTAAAGAGCGAGATACTACTTATGCAGCTACTTTACGTGTGAAGATTCGCTTGTACAATAAAGAATCAGATGAAATCAAAGAACAAGAAATTTTCATGGGAGATTTTCCTCTTATGACGGATAATGGAACTTTTATTATTAATGGAGCAGAGCGGGTTATTGTTAGTCAACTTGTACGATCACCTGGTATTTACTACAGCTCTAGTTATGATAAAGTAGGAAAACAATTATTTACTGCTACGGTTATTCCAAACCGAGGAGCTTGGCTTGAATATGAAACCAATTCAAAAGATATTTTTAATGTTCGAGTAGATCGAACTCGAAAAATACCTATTACTGTTTTAATTCGTGCATTAGGTGTAGGTAGTGATGCAGAAATTATTGAACTATTCGGTGAAGAACCTAAAATTATGGCTAGTATTGAAAAAGATAGCACTAAATCTTATGAAGAAGGATTAATTGAGATTTATAAGCGAATTCGTCCAGGAGAACCACCTACAGTAGAAAGTGCAGAATCCTTATTAAATAATATGTTTTATGATCCTAAAAGATACGATTTAGCAAAAGTAGGACGATATAAGTTTAATAAAAAACTAGCTTTACGTAATAGAATTCGTGATTGTATATTAGCTGAAAATGTAATAGATCCTAGTACTGGAGAAATTATTGCAGAAGAAGGACAACGTATTACATTGGAAATGGCTGATAAAATTCAAAATACAGGAGTTTTTTATATCAAGGTGAATGTAGATGGTCGGATCGTCAATATTATTAGTAATCGTGTTGTAGATATCAAAGAACATGTAAATATTGATGCAGCATCTATGGGTATTAAAGAAAAAGTATATTTTCCTGTTCTTGAAGAATTAATGGAAACGTATACAGATCAAGAAGAATTAGAAAAAGCGATCAAACAAAATATATCACGTTTAGTTCCAAAACATATAACTTTTGAAGATATTATGGCTTCTATTAATTATAATATTCATTTAGAGTATAAAATAGGACACGAAGATGATATAGATCATTTAGGAAATCGTAGAATTCGAGCTGTTGGTGAATTGTTACAAAATCAATTTCGCATTGGATTATCACGAATGGAACGAGTAGTTCGTGAACGAATGACTATACAAGATTTAGATTCAATTACACCACAAGGTTTAATTAATATTCGTCCAGTAACTGCTTCTATTAAAGAATTCTTTGGTAGCTCTCAGTTATCTCAATTTATGGATCAAACCAATCCTTTAGCGGAACTAACTCATAAACGACGTCTTTCTGCTCTAGGACCTGGGGGACTTTCTAGGGAACGAGCAGGTTTTGAAGTACGTGACGTGCATCATTCTCATTATGGTCGTATGTGCCCTATTGAGACTCCAGAAGGGCCTAATATTGGTTTGATTAACTCCTTAGCTACTTTTGCCAGAATTAATGAATATGGCTTTATTGAAGCACCTTATCGTATGGTAGATAAGTCTTCTGGTATACCTAAAGTTACTAAAGATGTAATTTATATGACTGCGGATGAAGAAGAAAATTTCAAAGTGGCACAAGCGAACGAACCTTTAAATGAAAATGGAGAATTTATTAACAAAAGAGTTAGTGGTCGTTTCCGAGAAGATATTATAGAGGTAGATGCCAATCAAATTGATTTAATGGACGTATCACCTAAACAAATTTTTTCTGTTGCAACTTCTATGATTCCTTTCCTAGAAAATGATGATGCGAACCGTGCATTGATGGGATCAAATATGCAACGACAAGCAGTACCACTTCTTCGAACAGAATCACCTATCGTAGGAACAGGTATGGAGTATAAAGCGGCGATTGATTCGGGTGTAGCAGTTATTGCTAAACGTGGTGGTGTAGTAGAAAAAGTAACAGCCACTCATGTGATTGTAAAAACAGAAGATGGCAGTAAAGATACTTATAAATTACTTAAATTTATGCGTAGTAATCAAGGAACATGTATTAATCAACGTCCTATCGTAAGTCAAGGAGAAAGGGTAGAAAAAGGAGAAGTCCTTGCGGATGGTCCTTCTACGGATCATGGAGAAATTGCCCTTGGTAAAAATCCACTGATAGGATTTATGACATGGGAAGGATACAATTATGAAGACGCTATCTTATTAAGTGAGCAATTAGTGAAAGAAGATGTTTATACTTCTATTCATATTGAAGAATATGAAGCAGATGCAAGAGATACTAAATTAGGACCAGAAGAAATTACAAGAGATATCCCTAATGTAGGTGAAGATGCACTAAAAGATTTAGATGAGCGAGGTATTATTCGTATTGGTGCAGAGGTACAAGCCGGAGATATTCTAGTAGGAAAAGTAACACCAAAAGGTGAAACCGAATTAACAGCAGAAGAACGGCTACTTCGTGCTATTTTTGGAGAAAAGGCTCGAGAAGTAAGAGACACCTCTTTACGTGTTCCTCATGGAGAAGCAGGAATTATTGTGGATGTAAAGATCTTTACTAGGGAAAATGGAGATGAGCTACCACCAGGAGTCAATGAATTAGTTCGATGTTATATTGCTCAAAAAAGGAAGATTTCAGTAGGAGATAAGATGGCTGGACGTCATGGGAACAAAGGGGTTATTTCACGTATTTTACCTGTGGAAGATATGCCTTTCTTACCGAATGGAGAACCTTTAGATATTGTATTAAACCCTCTAGGTGTTCCTTCACGAATGAATATTGGTCAAGTTTTAGAAGTTCATTTAGGCTTAGCTGCTAAAGCTTTAGGCTTTAAAATTGCTACTCCTGTTTTTGATGGAGCTTCAGAGCTTGATATTATGGATACGTTAGAATTAGCGAATGATTATGTGAATCTTTCATGGGAAGAATTTGAAAAACGTTGGAAACATGGACTTAGTGAAGAACTATTTACTTATCTTGAAGATCATAAAGAAAATCGTGAACTGTGGAAGGGAGTTCCTATTAATCGTGATGGAAAAGTACGATTGCGTGATGGACGAACAGGAGAAGAGTTTGATAGCCCTGTAACAGTAGGTTATATGCATTATCTCAAACTGCATCATCTAGTCGACGATAAAATTCATGCTCGTTCTACAGGACCTTATTCCTTAGTTACACAACAACCTTTGGGAGGAAAAGCCCAATTTGGTGGACAACGTTTTGGAGAGATGGAGGTATGGGCATTAGAAGCTTATGGTGCAGCATATACCTTACAAGAAATTTTAACAGTCAAATCAGATGATGTAGTAGGACGAGTTAAAACTTATGAAGCCATTGTGAAGGGAGAAAATATTCCTGAACCAGGCATACCGGAATCCTTCAAAGTGTTGTTAAAAGAATTACAATCCTTAGCTCTTGACGTTAAAGTTCTTAAAGATGATGAGTCAGAAGTTGAAATTAAAGAAGCAGTAGATGATGTAGATGAACTGGATGTCAATATTGAAGGTGTAGAAGATGATTTAGACGATGAGTTAGATGTGGAAGAAGGCGGAGATGAAGAAGATTTTTTGGATTCTGATGATGAAGAACCTTCTGATGAAGA
>JAAYSE010000110.1 GCA_012524135.1 Candidatus Epulonipiscium sp.
AATACCTATAGACGCAATCTATACACCTGTACAACGTGTAAATTTTGCTGTTGAGAATACTCGGGTAGGACAGATCACAGATTATGATAAATTAACGTTGGAAATTTGGACAAATGGAACCTTATCTCCTGATGAAGCAGTGAGTTTAGGTGCAAAAGTCCTAAATGAACATTTGAATCTTTTTATTGATCTATCAGATGACGCAAAGAATGCAGAAATTATGGTAGAAAAAGAAGAAAACAAAAAAGAAAAAGTTTTAGAAATGAGTATTGAAGAATTAGATTTATCAGTACGTTCATATAACTGTTTAAAACGTGCAGGAATTAATAACGTTGAAGATTTAATTAATCGCACGGAAGAAGAAATGATGAAGGTCCGAAATCTAGGGAAAAAATCCTTAGGAGAAGTATTAGGCAAATTAGCAGAACTTGGACTTACACTAAAACCAAGCGATGAATAAGATCCAAAGACGCAGTTAGAAAAGGAGGTTTAGTGATGGCTGGATACAGAAAACTTGGCAGGGAATCTTCCCAGCGTCAAGCACTGCTACGCAATCAAGTAACTAATTTATTATATCATGGCAAAATCAAAACAACGGAAGCTAAAGCAAAAGAAATCCGAAAAATAGCGGAATCTCTTATTGCTATGGCAGTGAAAGAAAGAGATAATTACACAGAAGTCACTGTTATGACTCGTGTACCCCAAAAAGATGCTAAGGGCAATCGAATTAAAGAAGAGGTAAATGGAAAGAAAGTAACAGTATACGATGAAGTAGAAAAAACAATTAAAAAAGATCAACCTTCCCGTCTTCATGCTAGAAGAAAAATGTTACGGGTATTGTATCCTGTTACAGAAACACCTAAGGCTGGAACCAAACAAAAAAGAGCCAACACCAAAAAAGTAAATATGGTTGACAAACTATTTGATGAAATTGCACCTAAATATGCAGATCGCAATGGAGGTTATACTCGTATTGTGAAAATTGGTCCCCGTAAAGGTGACGGAGCAGAAGAAGTAATTATCGAATTAGTATAATGCATGAACGAACGGGATTTTGGCATAAAAGCTAGATCCCGTTTTTTGCATATATAAAAATAGTTGCATGTTAAAAATAAATCATGTATAATATGGCATATTGAATAGGGAAGTGGGTGTAGGGATGAAGCAAATGGTTGTTGCACAAGGGTTAACATATGAATATCACATCCGAGATGAACAAGGTAAAGTAGAACAAACAGAGCAAGCCTTGAAATCTATTAATTTGTCTATAGAAAAAGGACAATTTGTAGCTATTTTAGGTCACAATGGTTCAGGGAAATCTACTTTAGCAAAACATATGAATGCCCTTTTATTTCCTACTGGAGGCACTCTTTGGATAAAGGGAATGGATACCCAAGATGAGGACAAACTATGGGATATTCGTCAGAGTGCAGGTATGGTATTTCAAAATCCAGACAATCAAATTATTGCTACGATTGTAGAAGAAGATGTAGCATTTGGACCAGAAAATTTAGGTATTTCTTCACCAGAAATTAGAAAAAGAGTTGATGACTCCCTAAGAGCAGTACAGATGACAGAATATCAAGGTCATGCACCCCATTTGCTTTCAGGAGGACAAAAACAGCGAGTAGCTATTGCTGGTGTATTGGCTATGAAACCAGAATGTATTATTTTAGATGAACCAACAGCTATGCTAGATCCTTCTGGACGTAAAGAAGTATTAGATACTGTTTATCAGTTGAATCAAAAAGAAAAAATAACAACTATTTTAATCACTCATTATATGGAAGAAGTCATTCGCGCTCATCGAGTAATCGTAATGGAGCAAGGTGAAATCGTTATGGATGGCACTCCTAAGGAGATTTTTAAACAAGTAGAAGTTTTAAAACAATTGGGCTTAGATGTACCTCAAGTTACCGAATTGGCTTATATGTTACGAAAAGAAGGAATACCAATTTCAGATGAAATTTTAACAATAGAAGAAATGGTGGAAAGCCTATGTCAGCTAAAACAAAAATAATTGAATTAAACAAAGTATCTCATTTATATAGTGCGGGTACTCCTTTTGAAAAAGAGGCTCTTAAAGACATTAATTTATCTATTTATCAAGGTGAATTTGTTGGTATAATTGGGCATACAGGTTCAGGTAAGTCTACATTAATGCAGCATTTTAATGGCTTATTAAAGCCTACATCAGGTACTGTTTTATTTAAAGGAAAAGATATTCATCACGAAGAAGTCAATAAAAAAACGATTCGTCAAAAAATAGGATTAGTATTTCAATATCCAGAACATCAATTATTTGAAATGACTATTTTTGAAGATGTGGCGTTTGGACCTAAAAATATGGGACTATCTGAAGAGGAAATCAAACAACGAGTAGAAGAATCATTAAAAATTGTAGGTATTGGGCCAGAACTTTATGAAAAATCTCCTTTTGAACTTTCAGGAGGACAAAAACGTAGAGTAGCTATTGCAGGTGTTGTAGCGATGCAACCAGAGGTATTAATTTTAGATGAACCTACAGCTGGTCTTGATCCTCGTGGACGAGATGAAATTTTAGCTGAAATTCAAAATTTACATGAAACATTAGGCATTACTATTATTTTAGTTTCTCATAGTATGGAAGATATTGCTCGTTTTGTAGATCGATTAATTGTTATGCATAGAGGAGACGTAGCCTTTGATGGGACACCCAAAGAGGTATTTCTTCATGTAAAAGAATTAGAACAAATAGGATTAGCTGTTCCACAAATTACCTACCTTATGCATCAATTAAAAGCAAGAGGTTTTAATGTACCGTTAGATGTACTTACGATCGAAGAAGCAGTACAAGTCATTCGTTCCCAAGTGGGAATACAAAAGTAGGTGTAGATATGTTGCGAAATATAACGATTGGTCAATATTATCCAGTCGATTCTTATATACATAATTTAGATCCTAGAGTTAAAATTATGGGTACCTTTGTGTACATTATTAGTCTTTTTTTAGTTCCAAATTTTATTGGATATGGAATAGTACTTTTATTTTTATGGATGCTTATTCGAATTTCTAAAGTTCCTTTTTCCTATATAGTCAGAGGATTAAAATCTATTATTATGATTTTAATTTTTACTTTAGGGTTAAATGTATTTTTAACACCAGGAGAACATGTTTTATTTCAATGGAAGTTTATTCAAGTTACGGGAGAAGGAATCTATATTGCGTTATTTATGGGAGTCCGTTTGATATTACTAATTATGGGATCTTCCTTACTTACGTTAACAACATCTCCTATCCAATTAACAGATGGAATTGAAAATCTTCTGAGTCCTTTTAAAAAAATTGGAGTTCCTTCTCATGAAATTGCTATGATGATGACGATTGCTCTTCGATTTATTCCCATCTTATTAGAAGAAACAGATAAAATTATGAAAGCGCAAATGGCTAGGGGAGCAGATTTTGAAAGTGGAGGTTTTATTAAACGCGCTAAAAGTTTAATTCCTATCCTTATTCCATTATTTATTTCAGCTTTTCGGCGAGCAGATGAATTGGCCTTGGCTATGGAAGCTAGATGTTATCGTGGAGGAGAAAATCGGACAAGGTTAAAACAATTAGCAATGAAGAAAGAAGACTATAAGGCTATCGTTATTATAGGAAGTTTAGTCATTGCCTTAGTACTCCTTCGAATGGTGTAAAGGTGGAGTTCATAGATGCTAAAAAATATTATGTTAACTATTGCATATGATGGAACTTGTTATCATGGATGGCAACGACAAGAGAATGCTTTAAGCGTCCAACAAGTAGTAGAAGAAGCCTGTGAAAAATTATTTGGTTGTCATATAAAAATAATAGGAGCGGGAAGGACGGATGCAAAAGTACATGCTCTTGGACAAGTGGCTACATTGCAAGTAGCTACATCTATTCCTATCGAGCGTATTCCGTATGCTCTTAATACTTATTTACCAGAGGATATTGTTATTCAACAGGCAAAAGAGCAGCCGATGGAATTTCATCCGAGATATGATGCTATCAATAAGACATATCGTTATCAGATACTTAATGCTCCTTTTGCTATACCCCAATGGCGAAATTATACTACTTTTGTTTCATATCCCTTAAATGTAGATAGGATGAGTCAAGCAGGGAAATATTTTTGTGGTACTCATGATTTTGTTGGATTTTGTTCTACTGGTAGCCATGTTATAACAACGATACGTACTATTTTTGATTTTCAGGTTACTTTCCAAGATAGAATAATCACATTGGAAGTAAAAGGCAATGGATTTCTATATAATATGGTTCGAATTATTGCCGGTACTTTAATAGAAGTTGGGAAAGGAAAAATAAATCCTTTCGATATTCCTAGTATTATTCAATCAAAAGACCGTAAAAAAGCGGGTCCTACAGCTCCACCTCAAGGACTTACATTAATAAAAATAGAGTATGGAAAAACCTTGACACACTAGGGTCATTGTACTATAATATTTTAGGTATGAGTATGTTTTTTAAAATCCATAGCCCCGGATTTTAATATAGACAGACATGACATTTATAAAAAATATGACTATGATTAGATCGTTCAGATGATAAGAAATATAGAATATGAATGAATATAAGGAGGGAATACCAATGAAAACCTACATGGCAAACGCACAAAATGTAGAAAGAAAATGGTATATTATAGATGCTACAGATATGCCTTTGGGTAGATTGGCATCAGAAGTAGCTAAAATTTTACGTGGGAAACATAAACCTACCTATACACCTCATGTGGATACAGGAGATCACGTAATTATTATCAATGCAGAAAATATAAAATTAACAGGAAAAAAATTAGATCAAAAATATTATCATTATCATACGGGATATCCAGGAGGAATTCGTTCCATTCAATATCGTGAATTAATGGAAAAAAATCCTGAAAAAGCTGTGATGATAGCGGTAAAAGGCATGCTTCCTAAAAATTCTTTAGGTAGACAAATGCTTACAAAACTTCGTGTATATCGTGGAGCAGAGCATCCTCATGAAGCACAACAACCTGAAATATTAGAACTTACATTTTAATAACGATAAAGAAGGGAGGAAAACAATAAGATGGCACAATTACAATATCATGGAGTCGGAAGAAGAAAAACAAGCGTTGCGAGAGTTTATTTAGTACCTGGTACAGGTAAAATTACCATTAATGGTAGAGATATAGAAGAATATTTAGGATTAGAAACATTAAGAGTGATTGTAAAACAACCATTAGTTGCTACTGAAACAGCAAATAAATTTGATGTGAAAGTGAATGTTTATGGTGGAGGCTATACAGGTCAAGCAGGAGCAATCCGTCACGGAATTGCTAGAGCTTTATTACAAGCCGATGCAGAATTTAGACCTGTTCTTAAAAAAGCAGGCTTCTTAACTCGAGATCCTCGAATGAAAGAAAGAAAGAAATACGGTTTAAAAGCAGCACGTCGTGCACCACAATTCTCAAAGAGATAATAGTAAACTACAAAATAAAACCACTAGGGAATCTTCTTTTTATTCCTTGGTGGTTTTTTATTGTATATTAGTAATAAAAGTGGTATTATAGATAAAATAAAAGATTCTTTATTTTTAAAAGAGTTTAATTTTTTATTATGCGTACAATAAGAGGGGAGAACAATAA
>JAAYSE010000111.1 GCA_012524135.1 Candidatus Epulonipiscium sp.
TAGATATCAAATAGGAGGGATAATATATGAACAGAGCTGATCAACAGTATCTTACAATTATAAAAGATATTTTAGAATATGGTTATTATGATCAAAATAGAACAGGGATTTCTACTTATAAGCTTCCGCACAAAATGATGCAATTTGATCTTTCTAAAGAATTTCCTATATTAACGTCTAAATTTGTAGGCTTTAAAACAGCAGTAAAAGAATTACTTTGGATTTATCGTGACCAGTCTAATTCGGTAATTAAACTACAAGAAGAAAACGTTCATATTTGGGATGAATGGATGAAGGAAGATGGTACGATTGGTACTTCTTATGGCTGGGTGGTTAAAAAATACAATCAAGTGGACAAACTGATTGAGTCTTTAAAAAATAATCCACAAGATCGAAGAATGATAATGAATTTGTGGCAAATTCCTCATTTAGATGGAGGGTCTTTATATCCCTGTGCTTTTATGACGATGTGGGATGTTACAGATGGTAAATTAAATTGTATGTTAGTTCAACGTTCTGGGGATATGCCTTTAGGTGTACCTTTTAATATGACTCAATATGCTGTTTTAGTACATTTAATTGCTCAAGTAACTAATTTAAAACCTGGTTTATTTACTCATGTGATTAATAATGCTCATATTTATGAAAATCAAGTAGAAGGAATGAAAATACAACTTTCAAGGGGAGAAGCTCCTGAACCACCTACACTCTGGATGAACCCGGAAATTAAAGATTTTTATGATTTTACTATTGACGATATTAAACTTCTTAATTATAAACATTTAGGTAAAATTAAAATGGAGGTAGCTATTTAATGCTAAGTTTAATTGTTGCAGTAGCTGAAAATGGGGTTATTGGAAAAAACAATCAATTAATTTGGAGAATCCCCAAAGATTTAAAACATTTTAAAGAAAAAACCATGGGGAAAAAAATGATTATGGGTAGAAAAACGTTTGAAAGTCTTCCAGGGTTATTACCAGGTAGAGAACATATTGTAATTACAAAAGATAAGAATTATCAAGCTCCTAAGCAAGTAACTCTCATTCATAGCTTAAAAGAGATAAACCAATATATTTCTTCAAAAGAAGAAGTCTTTATTATTGGTGGGGGAAAAATATATGATATATTTATTAATCAATGTGAAAAGCTTTATATTACATGGGTTCATAACTCGTTTGATGGAGATGTATATTTTCCTATTGAAAAGTTGAGTGCTTTTAAAGAAATAAATAAAAAAGAGGATCTAGATAAGAAGAGTGGGTTTAAAATAACATTCTCTACGTATGTAAAAATGTAATGTTATCAAAATAATTGAAGTTTTATAATAACAATTCATACAACAATCTGTATGAATTGTTATTTATAAAATATATGCAAAGGAGTGTCTATGAATGGATCGTTCATATCATATTGGACTTAATGATAGCCATGGGGCAAAATATGCTATTCTTCCTGGAGACCCTGGAAGAGTAGAAAAAATAGCTAGGTACTTAGAAAATCCTAAATATCTTAATACAAATCGAGAATATACAACTTGGATAGGGGAGTTAGAAGGAGAAAAAGTTCTTGTTATGTCAACGGGAATGGGTGGACCTTCAACAGCGATAGGAGTAGAAGAGCTGTTTATGACAGGAGTAAATACTTTTATTCGGATTGGAACTTGTGGAGGAATGCAACTACAAATAAAAAGTGGAGATATTGTCGTTGCAAATGGAGCTATTCGTGTTGAAGGAACTTCAAAAGAATATGTTCCTATTGAGTATCCTGCCATTTCCAATTTTGAAGTAACAACAGCGTTAGTCCATGCTTGTAAAAAGTTAAATAAAACATTTCATACTGGTGTTGTACATTGTAAGGATTCTTTTTATGGACAACATAATCCAAATCGTATGCCGGTTTCTTATCAATTAAATAATCAATGGGATGCATGGATGAAAGCAGGTTGTCTTGCATCTGAAATGGAAAGTGCTGCTTTATTTACAGTATCTTCTGTATTAGGAGCTAGAGCTGGTTGTGTATTATCTGTGATATGGAATCAAGAACGTGAAAAACAAGGATTAGAGAATTCTAAAAATTATGATACCTCAGATGGTATTAGAATTGCCATTGAAGCAATAAGATTATTAATTAAAAATGAAAAGATTTCTTGATTAAAGATTGATTTATCATCATTTTACTAGTAGAATATGAGTAGTATTTTACAGGAGGCAATGATGAAATGAAGATATTAATTGTTGATGATTCTTATTTTTCTCAAAAGACAACAGCTAATTTTATAAAAAAATTTTTAGATTCTGTTGATTTTGAATTTGCAAAAGATGGGAAAGAAGGATTTGAAAAATATAAACAAATAAAACCAGATTATACTTTTGTGGATCTATTAATGCCTAATATAAACGGGCAGGAATTAATAAAATTAATAAAAACAGATGATAATGATGCAAAAATCATTGTAATTTCTGCTGATGTACAAAAGAATATAAGAGAAGAAATAGAAGCTTATGGTGTTTTATCTTTTATTAATAAACCCATGAATGAAGAAAAGGCAAGATTGATATCTGAGTTAATAAGGAATGATGTGAATGGACAATAAACAAATTAGATATGATATTTTAAAAGAATTATTTAATGTTAGTGTAGGCCAAGCAGCTAGTATGCTTTCAGAAGTAGTTAAAAAAACCATATTATTAGATGTGCCTAAAATTGAAATTATAAAATCGGATAAAGAATTATGTGAGTTACAGACACATCTTCCTGCTGTTTTAGATGGAACATTAATGATATCTTCTATTACCTTTCAGGAACAGTTAACAGGAGAAGCAAATTTAATTTTTCCAGCAGAAAAAATGAAAACGTTTATTAATCTTTGTTTAAATGAATCGGAACAAGAGATGCAGTATTCCGATATGCATTTTACAGATATGGATTTTGATATTATAAGGGAAATTGGTAATATTATTTTAAATGCGATTGTTGGAGGTCTTAGTAATCAGATAGGTATTCAATTACAATATACATTGCCTGAGGTACAAGTATTTGATCGAATTGATTTTGAAGAGGATATACAAAATAAGGAGTATCCTTATTTTTTGATGCTGTATATAACATTTGATATTGGTGATACAGAGATCGAAGGAGCTGTTATTGTTAATCTAACGTTAACTTCTTTAAAAGAATTAATGTTAATAGTTACAAAGATAGAAGATGAATTATATGGATAATACTTTATATGATATACTAAATGAGATTATTGAGGGAATTGTAATTGTAAATGAAGGTCTTAAGATTTGCTTTTGGAATGATTACATGGAAAATGTAACAGGACTAAAACAAGAAGATGTAAAAGAAAATTATATTTATGAAGTTTTACCTAATTTGAATAAGCGTTATTTTGAACAATCTATTCAGCAGATTATAAAAAATGGTTGTAAAATATTTTTTTCAGCAGGTATGCATCGATCTTTAGTAAGCAATAAAAAAGAATTTAATGTAAAAATTAGTTTGATTCAAAAGAATAATTCTAAATTTTTTCTTTTGGAATTTATAGATGTAACAAATCAATTTGTTAGAATTAATCAATTTAAAGAGTATGTTCAAGAATTGTATAAGCTAAATCAAAAATTAAAAGTAAAAGAACAATTAATTAAAAAATTAGCTTACTATGATCAATTAACAGGAATAGCCAATAGGACATTATTTTATAAAATTGCTGAAAAACTAATAGATAATGCTAATCGAAATAATAGTTTAATTGGATTACTATTTTTAGATATTGATAAGTTTAAACAAATCAATGATGTTTATGGACATGAAGCAGGAGATAAAATCCTTAAAAAAGTAGCTTGTATTCTACAAAATTATACAAGAAAAAGTGACATGGTTGCTAGGTTTGGTGGCGATGAGTTTATTGTTCTCTTACCTCACTTTAAAGATAGCAAAAGTTATAAAAAGGTAGCCTCTAGAATTATGAATGCAGAAGATAAGAGTATTTATTATCATAGTAGAGAAATAAAAATATCATTTAGCGTAGGAATTAGTCTTTACCCAGAACATGGGAATACGATTGATACGTTGATATTAAAAGCAGATCAAGCTATGTATACGGCTAAAAATAAAGGTGGAAATCAATATTGTATCTTTGAATAAAATTTATTGAACAGCACTCAAAGGAATAGTAAAATTTTTATGAAGGAATTTTGTATCCATTTGTTTCACTCCTTTTAGAGACTTTGAATATGTTGATATAAAGGAAGAGTTTATTTATGAGTAATAATATTGTTATTCATAGAATAAATGAAATAAAAGGAGTGAATAATATGCAAATACATGTAGTTAGACCAGGTGATACTTTATGGAGACTTTCTCAAGCTTATAATGTTTCGGTTAATCAATTAATTCAATCGAATCAAATTCAAAATCCAACCCGTCTAGTAGTAGGGCAAACAATTGTCATACCTATTGTTGGTAGTTATCATTGGGTTCAACCTGGAGAAAGTTTATATCAAATTAGCCAACAATATAATATTCCTATTTCAGAATTAATACGTATAAATCAAATTAGTAATCCGAATCAAATTTCTGTAGGACTACGACTTTATATTCCACCAAAACCTAGACCAACTATTGATGTAGCAGCTTATATTGACCCTAATTTAACAGGGACAAGATCTGAAGCAGTTGTTGATGAAGTAGCAGATCATTTAACTTTTCTTAATATTTTTAGTTATCAAATTAATCCAGATGGAACTTTAAGTCCACCTCGTATAGAACAACCTCTCATTAATGCAGCATATCGACATCGTACAGCTCCCTTAATGGTTTTGACAAACTTTTCAGAAGGGCAATTTAGTCCTGAGTTGAGTACTCGTATATTAACAGATGAAGCGTTACAAGATAAGATTTTAGATGAAGCGATAAAAATCATGGAACAAAAAGGGTATTTAGGATTGGATTTTGATTTTGAATATGTAGGTGCAGCCAATCGAGAACGATACAATCAATTTTTAAGGAAAGCAGCAGCTAGATTAAGAGAAAAAGGATACTTTATTTCTACAGCATTAGCACCTAAAACATCAGCAGATCAGGTAGGTACCTTATATGAAGGACATGATTATCAAGCACATGGAGCAATTGTTGACTTTATTTTTTTTATGACTTATGAATGGGGATGGTCAGGTGGTCCACCTATGGCGGTATCACCACTACCTCAAGTAAGAAAAGTGTTAGAATATGCTATTTCAGTTGTACCACGTAATAAAATTATGATGGGTATGCCTTTATATGGTTATGATTGGACCTTACCTTATGTACCAGGAGGAAGATTTGCAAGAGCTATTAGCCCACAACAAGCTATTGAATTAGCTCTTCGGTATAATGCAAGAATAGAATATGACTTTGTTTCTCAGGCACCTTATTTTCGTTATTATGATGAACAGGGAAGACAGCACGAAGTTTGGTTTCAAGATGCTAGGAGTGTACAGGCTGCTTTTGATCTTGTAAAAGAATTAGGAATACGAGGAGTTTTTTACTGGGCATTGGGATATGATTTTCCACAAAATTGGTTATTAATTCAAGATAATTTTGTAGTTCGAAAACGAGTATAAAAAGAAAAGATATAAAAACTATAAAAAAGTGACAGCTTTATGAGTACTATAGCTGTCACTTTTTTTATAATACACTATGTATCATTTTATGACTATTTTCAATAAGTATATCTAAATATTTAAGGGCTAATTTTTGATAGAAAGTAATTTTTTTAATTGAATTTTGTATAAAATCAAAATTTGTATCTTGTTTTAAAATTTCTTGTTGTATCGGTTTTAAATCTTTTATATTATAGATGGATATAAGAATGTGTTGAAGTTCTTTATAGTTTTCATTTATTTGTTCAGAAATAGTCCCAAAATCTTTTATTTGTTCATTAGAAAAGGGTTGTTTATTTGTTTTTTTAAAGGCCATAATATCTTGAATAATATCCATATTTTGAAAATAAGTTTCTAAATTCTTTGTAATTTTTCTAGTTAGATCATTCATTTGATATAATAAAGGTTGAAGGTTACTTTGAGCCTGAGATATTTTTTTGGTTTTTGTAACATTTTCAATTTTGTAGGTTAAGTTCTTTAAAGAAATAAGATATGGAACTACTGTAGAAATGGGTTGATAGGACTCTCCAGCATTGGCTGTAGTAGAAAGATAAATAACAAGAACGGTAGTTATGATTAGTTTCTTCATAGCGTATCTCCTATCTATTTTATAATTAATATTAAAAGTTCTTCAATAAAGTATACGTTTATTATATCAAAAAAGTTTGTATAAAATGTGAAAAAATTATGAACAATATGGAGGATTTAGAAAAACTACAAAATACGACATTTTTTTGGTGAATTTTATAATGAAACGTTGATACCTATTCATATGAAACAAAAAAACATACGAAAGAAATTGAAAAAATAATTAAAGTTTATGCACACTTCTAACCAATATCTTGTTATAATAATACTTGTAAACCCCCCCCCAATGTAACTTTAAAGTATAGATTTTGCTACACCCCCCATAAGAACAAATACCTTCTCCAAAAAAAGCAGCGATCGGAAGCTGCTTTTTTTCTATTCTTTTTTAAAAGTATAAAAAAAAAGATTAAACGCATCCTATATAAAAAGGAGGATGCATAAGTGGATACCCAACAACAGTATTCTACTACCTATAATATGCCAAATCTTATCTTTAGTTTGGAAGAAGTACAAGAACGTATGAACTTATTACAAAAATTCATTAAAGAACATATGATTCTTGGAGAAGATTATGGTGAAATTCCTGGAATTCGAAAACCAACCTTATTAAAATCAGGTGCTGAAAAACTTTGTGATGTTTATGGATTTTCTAAGAAAGTGAATATTATCAATCGAGTAGAAGATTGGGAAAAAGGATTTTTCCATTATGAAGCAAAGGTGACTTTAATCAATAAGGCAACTCAGGTGTTAGAAGCAGAAGGGGTAGGAGCTTGTAATTCGATGGAGAAAAAATATCGTTATCAAGATCCCTATACTTTGGTCAATACCATTTTAAAGATGGCTAAGAAGAGGGCTTTTATTGATGCGGTTTTATCTGCTACTCGTTCATCTGGTATTTTTACTCAGGATATTGAAGATTTAGATATAATAAAAGAAGAAACTTCTAATATAAAACCGAGTACAGAAAAACAACGTAAATACATTTATACTTTATCCAAAGAAAAACAAATGACGGAAGAAGATTTAAAGATGTTTTGTCAGCAAGTAATAGGAAAGGATAAACCAAGTAAAGATTGGACGGCAGAAGAAGCAAGTAAAATTATTCAAGCTTTATATCAATATACGAAAACAAAAATAGAAAGAACAACTCATTAGACCCTTTAAGAGGGTCTTTTTTAGTCCCATGGATTGTTTTTACATATAGTTCCATAGACAAAAGGAAAAAAAGTTATTATAATAAAAAATAGCAGACATTATGTAAACCGAAGAAAGGAGGGGTTACATTGCAAAAGTATAGAAAAATAGCTATTATTTCTGCAGTTTTAATTTTGATTTTATTGCTTGGAATGCTTTATATAAATAAAAAAGAAAGAAAAAATGAAATTACGTATCATGATTTTTTACAATATATTGAGGAAAATAGAATTGAAAAAGTAATTATAGGAAATGAAAGCAAATTAAAAGTGAAGATAAAAAATGAAGAAAAGTTTTATAAGGTAGAAAATCCTCGTAATCCATCCTTAAAGGAAACATTATTACTTCAAAATATTATCGTAGAAGAAAATGAAGCAAACAGTGTTTCAACCATTTTACAAGGATTATTGATCATTGCTTTTTTTACTTTAGGATTTTGGTATGTTCAAAGAATATGGAAAAAACAGCAACCTAAATATTCCATGGCGATGAATATAGAAGATAGTCGAGAACAGCAACAAAAGATGACTTGTTTTCATGATGTTGCAGGTAATGAAGAAGCAAAAGAATCGGTACAAGATGTAGTAGATTTTATAAAAAATCCGGAAAAGTATTCTAAATATGGAGCACGAATGCCAAGAGGAATTATTTTCTACGGCCCTCCAGGAACAGGGAAAACCTTAATGGCAAAGGCGATAGCAGGAGAAGCAAATGTTCCTTTTTTTGCAGTATCAGGATCTGATTTTGTTCAAATGTATGTAGGAGTGGGAGCAAGTCGTATTCGAGATTTATTTAAAAAAGCCCGTACAGAGAAAAAGGCTGTAATCTTTATTGATGAAATTGATGCGTTAGGGAAAAAAAGAACGGGTGGTAGTGTAGGTGGCGGAAATGATGAAAGGGATCAAACGTTAAATGCTTTATTAACAGAGATGTCCGGATTTTACGAAGATGAAGGTATTGTTGTTATAGCCGCTACCAATCGTTTAGATATTTTAGATGAAGCTTTATTACGTCCTGGACGTTTTGATCGCCATATTGAAATTGGCTTACCAGATGTAGCAGGACGGGAGAAAATATTACGTATTCATGGGAAAAACAAACCACTAGATCCTCACATAGATTTAAAAAAATTAGCTCAACAAACGGTTTATTTTAGTGGTGCTATGTTAGAAAATCTTTTAAATGAAGGGGCTATGATAGCCGCTAAAAAAAATGGAGAAATGATTCATTGGGAAGATATTGATCAAGCTTTTTATACAGTAGTAGCTGGATCGGCTAAAAAAGATCGAAGTGGAATTTTGGAAAAAGATCAAAAAATTACAGCATATCATGAAGCAGGACATGCGTTAATAACGAAGTTAGTAGCTCCAGAAAATCGAGTTTCAAAAGTTACTATTATTCCTAGCACAAAAGGGGCAGGTGGATTTAGTATGAACATTCCACCAGATAAAATGTATTACACAAAAAAAGAGTTAGAACATCAGATACAAGTATATTTGGCAGGAAGAATTGCAGAAGAGATTATATTTGGAACAGATGAAATTACAACAGGAGCTAGTAATGATATAGAAAAAGCTACCTCACTTCTTAAAGATTATATAATGGAATATGGTATGAGTAAGGAAGCAGGACTTTTGAATATTAATGTGTTATTAGAAATGGGACAAAAACAAATAGTACAACAAACATTATTTGAAGAATGTAAAAAACAAATGAATTCTTTATATGAAAAGACAAAAAACCTATTAATAAAAAATAAGGAAATGTTAGATCGAATTGCAAAAGAATTACTTCGTAAAGAAAGTTTAGTAGAAGAAGAATTAGATCAATTATTGCAAGTCTCTAATCTCCATTACTAAGTTTGTTAAGTCCCTATATTGAAGTACTTTTAAGGAAGTTCTAGTTTATTCATTTAGGGCTTTAAATAAAGATAATTTTCTAATTAAAATCAAATATAGGTACTTACTATTAAATAAAGTATTTAACTTTATGAGAGGAAATAGAGTATGCTTTGTTCTTGAAAATAATAAAGTATAGAAAAAGTATAAAACACCTTCTATAGGAATAATATATTCTATAGGAGGTGTTTTGTTATGAAAATTGTAACAAAATGTGAAAAGAGACAAAATGGAGTGCAATTAATTTTGAGTAGCCATCAAAAAACAATACAAGAATTTGTATATTCTATTTCACAGAGACAACTAATAGGTGGTAGAACATATCAGGCATTAACATTAGAAGAATTACGATTTTGGTACATTAAACGACTAAATCGTTACTTAACACTAGGATATGAAGTCAAAGGAGAAAAAGAAGGAAAGATCATTTTATTTCCTAAGTCTAGTTGTGCTATTAACGATCAACCATAATTTGAGTATAGCGTAATACTTTAAGATCAATTTTAACAATTGTTTTTTCTTTTACTTTTTGATAACGTGTAATTCCATCACGACATTGGGGTAAGGGATCAATTAAAATATCTATGGATTGATCACAATCTGCTCCAGCATATTCGATTTCATACATATCTCCAGGACAAGCTCCTGGAATATCAATAAAGGTACTAAAAGGAACCCATATCGATACATGTCTTAAATCACCATTGACAATTTTCATATCTTCGCAACATTGATTTTTATACCAAGAATCTTCTTTGGTTTTGTATAAAATATTTTTATGCAATCGTCCATTAATTAAAACTTTATCTCGTACAACTTCTACAATATCACATATGACTTCTGTTTTGACTTCTACAATTTCGATTGCTTCTGCTCCACAAGGAAAGGGAATTACGATTTCTATCAGTTCTTCGCTCGCGTTTCTTCCAATTACTTCAGGTACTTTGATAGAATATTCTTTTTTAGGTTTCTTTATCCAAGGATCTTGGCACTCCTTTGTCATATAATCATATGGATAGCATGTTGGTCTTGCGATCATTTTATCATCTTCACATATTGGATTGTAAAAAGGATCATAATAATTATATTCATTATACATCACTAAGTTCCCTCCTTTACTATTTCTATGATTACCAAATAAGTTATAAAGGAAAACATAGAAAGATTTACTATATATTATGTAAAAAGTTTTGAATTTGTTACAAGCTAGATTTTTTAATTTTTATTGCATAAAAAAATCACTTTTATGTTTTTACTTATCATCAACATAAAAGTGATTTCTATTTATGAAACGGAGAGAGAGGGATTCGAACCCTCGGTACGTATAAACGTACAACGGTTTTCGAGACCGTCACCTTCAACCTCTCGGACATCTCTCCACAGATATACAAATAAGATTACTTACAAGCAACTATTATAACAGGAAATATAGAAAAAAGCAATATAAAATCTTTTTTAAAAAAACCTAGACAAGCATAAGAAATTGTGTTATAATTCCATGTGCTGAGTAAGAAAGCGTTTTTTTAAAAAAAGTAAGATTCATTGAAAAAATAAAAAAAAACAAAAAAGTTCTTGACAATTTATTTCAAACTTGATATTATAGTTGATGTCACCAATTTGAACCTTGAAAACTGAACAGTATAACAACCTATAAACAGTGAGAAAAACCATAGTTCTAGTCAGAACTTTGAGAAACGATGCTAGAGCATCATGAGAAGATCAAAACACGAGAGTTTGATCCTGGCTCAGGATGAACGCTGGCGGCGTGCCTAACACATGCAAGTCGAACGGGGGACTGCGTTGGAAGCTCTTCGGAGCGGACAAAGTAGAACCTAGTGGCGGATGGGTGAGTAACGCGTGGGCAACCTGCCCAATGCATTGGGATAACAACGAGAAATCGTTGCTAATACCAGATATACTTCCAGTTACGCATGTAACAAGAAGGAAAGAGATATCGGCATTGGATGGGCCTGCGTCTGATTAGCTAGTTGGTGGGGTAACAGCCTACCAAGGCAACGATCAGTAGCCGACCTGAGAGGGTGACCGGCCACATTGGGACTGAGACACGGCCCAAACTCCTACGGGAGGCAGCAGTGGGGAATATTGCACAATGGGGGAAACCCTGATGCAGCAACGCCGCGTGAAGGAAGAAGGTTTTCGGATCGTAAACTTCTATCAGTAGGGAAGAAGCAAGTGACGGTACCTAACTAAGAAGCCCCGGCTAACTACGTGCCAGCAGCCGCGGTAATACGTAGGGGGCAAGCGTTATCCGGAATCACTGGGTGTAAAGGGTGCGTAGGCGGCGATATAAGTCAGATGTGAAAAACCGATGCTCAACATCGGTCCTGCATTTGAAACTGTATGGCTAGAGTACAGGAGAGGAAAGTGGAATTCCTAGTGTAGCGGTGAAATGCGTAGATATTAGGAGGAACATCAGTGGCGAAGGCGACTTTCTGGACTGTAACTGACGCTGAGGCACGAAAGCGTGGGTAGCGAACAGGATTAGATACCCTGGTAGTCCACGCTATAAACGATGAGTGCTAGGTGTCGGGGGTCAAACCTCGGTGCCGCCGTAAACACATTAAGCACTCCACCTGGGGAGTACGTTCGCAAGAATGAAACTCAAAGGAATTGACGGGGGCCCGCACAAGCGGTGGAGCATGTGGTTTAATTCGAAGCAACGCGAAGAACCTTACCAAAGCTTGACATCCTGTTGCCCGGTCCGTAAAAGGATCCTTTTACTTCGGTAAACAACAGAGACAGGTGGTGCATGGTTGTCGTCAGCTCGTGTCGTGAGATGTTGGGTTAAGTCCCGCAACGAGCGCAACCCTTATTTTCAGTAGCCAACAGGTAAAGCTGGGGACTCTGGAGAGACTGCCGTGGAGAACACGGAGGAAGGTGGGGATGACGTCAAATCATCATGCCCCTTATGCTTTGGGCTACACACGTGCTACAATGGCTGTGACAGAGGGAAGCGA
>JAAYSE010000112.1 GCA_012524135.1 Candidatus Epulonipiscium sp.
AATGCTTATATAGCTGTACAACAATATTCCTCTACACTTTTTGGAGAACGAGTTATACAATTATATGAAGAAGTTCTAGCAGAAAATAAAAGGTAAAAATTCTAATATTAGAATTTTTACCTTTTATCTTTTTTGAGATTCTTTGTACTGCTCTACCTTTTCCAAATGTTCTTCATATGTTTTTGAAAAAGTATGATGAGGTTGTCCATAAGTTTCTACTACATAATAAAAATAAGAATGAATTTCTGGCCTTAGAGCCGCCTCTAATGATTCATACGAAGGACTACAAATAGGACCAGGCGGTAATGTAGAGGTAAAATATGTATTATATGGCGATTCTATTTTGAGATCTTGTTTTGTTAATGCAGATTTATGATACCCTAATGCATATAATACAGTAGCGTCTATTTGCAATCGCATTTCTGCATTTAAACGATTCATAATGACACCAGCTATCATATACCTATCTTTATTAGTAGCTGCCTCTTTTTCAATCATAGAAGCAATAGTAACAATATCTCTACTTTCTTCTTGAGAATGTATTTTTTCTATCCAAATTAAATAAGGATTTATTAAAACTTCACACACCTCTTGTGGTGTTATATCAAAATATAGTTCATACGATCCTGGAAAAAAATAACCCTCTAATATATACTTTCTCATACCTTTATTATAAACTTTACCTTTTATAAAAATCTGTTCTTTTTGTAAATAAGATAAAAAACAATTTTTTTCTATGATCTCTTGTTCATCTAATCGTTGAGCAATCTTTTCAATTGTATCTCCTGCTTGAATATTAAAAAGACACTCTGGTTCTTTCCATACAGGAGCTGCCATAGATTTTTTTACTACAGTAAATTGTTTATACGTTTGTGATTGTTGCTTTAAGAAAGTCAAATGACGAAGCTGTAAACAGAGTAAGCCGATAAGTATCAAAGTAATTATACTTAGTATAGTAACAACTTTTTTATAATGGCTTATTAATATTTCCTTTACTCTATTTATCATTCTATTTCTATAATCTCCTCATTGTCTACTTCTCGTACCACAAAACCACTTTCTTGAAGTTTTCTAATTAATTTAGGAAGTTTCTGGGTATTTTCCATTTGAACACGAAGAACTATCTCTTTTATTCCCATTACTGCTGTATCCATTTGCATAATACTACTAATATTTCCTCCTGCCTTTGCAATGACTTCTGTTAATTTTGCTAAACGTCCTTTAAAATCAAAAGTTCCTATTACGATACGTACATTTTTAAATCCAAAAGACTGAATAAACTTTTGAAAAATCACTTTATGAGTTACAATACCAATAAACTGTCCTTCATCATTAATAACTGGTAAAAACCGTAAATTTTTCTTAAAAAATATTTCTATTGCCTTTTCCATAATTTCATTTTCATGAATTACTGGTAATTTCGTTTTCATTAATTCTCTTACTGGATGTTGTAAATAAATATCTCTATCTGTTTCTTCACTTTTGAAAAAACATTCAAAAATATACTGTTTAGAAAGTACCCCTAATAACTGTTCTCCTTCTAACACTGGTAGTGATAAATAACCATGTTCCTCTATTAGATGAAGTGCTTGTTCTAAAGTATCATCTGCTGAAATTGTTATTAACTTTTCTAACGGAAGTAAAATATGTTTTACACGCATAACCATCACCCCTCTAATTTATTCAGTTATATATATATTCAATATAAAACTACAAACTCCTTTTTATTTACACAACTTTCTATCCTGTTTTTATTAAAATTAAAAAACGTCCTTTTCTTCCATTTTAAAATTGTAAAACAGAAGGTTTAGGACGATGGATGATTCAATCTTTTTTTATCTTTTTTAAAAAACTCTATGATCCCCATGATTAATAAAAAAAATCCAAAAGCTTTTCGTAAAAATTTTGCTGATATATAGCTAGCTAATAATGAACCCCCTAAAGCACCAATAATTCCGCTAACAACTAATAAGCCTAGTACTTTCCATTGAATTTTTTTATTTTTAGTATGAATCCAAAGTGCTACTATTGCTGTGGGGATAAAATAAAGTAAATTAAGACTTTGTGCTGCCTTTTGTTCTGTATGCATAAAAATAGTTAATGCAGGAATAAGTAACGTTCCCCCACCAATACCCATTCCACTAATAATACCGGATACTAAACCTAATATAATCAATAGCCACTTCATATACAAATCATCCTAATAGCAGCGATAATCATAAAAATACCAAATATTTTATGAAGCCAAGATGATGAAATTTTAGGCAACCACTTAGCTCCTATATACCCACCAATCGCTCCCCCTAATGTAATCCATCCTAAATATCCCTTTGGTAATAAACCTTGTTTTATATAAATAAAAGCACTTAAAATAGATAAAGGTAAAATAATTCCTATTGCAGTAGCATGAGCTTTATGTTTTTCTACATGAAGAACGCTTTCTAAGGCAGGAACTACAATAATACCTCCTCCAGAACCAAAGAAACCATTGACAAATCCTGTAATAATCCCTATTCCTATGACTTTGATATAATGCCCTATTACCATATCATCAATTCCTTTCTAGGATTTGTCTTTACTATATGCTATTTTATTTATTTTTACTCACCTTTTTTCTATTTTTTAATCCATAAGGACAATCAGAAAGTAAAAAACATTGTGGACATTTAGGACTCCTAGCGGTACAAATAGATCGACCATGAGCAATTACTTGCGTATTATAACGAATCCAATGTTCTTTAGGTAATACGTTCATTAAATCAAATTCAATTTTAGTTGGATCTTGATACATAGTAAGTCCTAAACGGTTTGAAATACGCTTTACATGAGTATCTACTACAATACTAGGGATATTATAAATATTTCCACGTATTACATTTGCTGTTTTTCTCCCTACCCCCGGTAATTGAATTAATTCATCTATATCGCTTGGAACATTGCCATCATATTGTTCTAAAAGTAATCGGCAACATGCGATAATATTTTTTGCCTTATTTCTATAAAAACCAGTAGAGTAAATTAATTTTTCTAACTCTGAGGGATTTGCTTCTGCAAAATCTTGAACTGTAGGATATTGTTTAAAAAGTTTAGGAGTAACCATATTGACTCGATCATCTGTACATTGAGCACTTAAAATAGTTGCAATTAAAAGTTGCCAAGGAGTTTCATGATCTAAATAACATTTTATTTGCTTAGGATAATATTCATCTAACAAAACTAATATTCTTTTTACACGATCACGAATAAACATTTTTTTCTTCACCTTTCTATTCTATAAAAAATCATCCTCATTATACGATGTCTATGACATTTATTTCATAGTATCTGTATTATTACATGATTTGATTTCCTTTTTCCTAGGAAATACTCTTATTTCCCAGGAAATGATGCTAGTTTTTGGGAAATAACATTCTTTTATGGTACTTACTGGATTTTACAAGGGGACTTTGCAACTCTTTGCCTGTCCTAAAATTGGATTTCTTTCACTATAATTAAACAAAACAGGTGTTTTTCTTTCTATAGGTTGTCCCTCTTGTTGAAAAACCATCCATTCTATCCAATCATGTTGAAATATCTCAATATGAATCCTACGTCCAATTTGTTTAGAAGTATAATTTTTTAATTTAGGTAAATATATTTGTATCTTATTATCATCTCTAAAAAACTCACGAATCTTTTGTTTTTCTTCTTGAGATATAGGAGTGATACCCCATTTGGGAAGGCTTTTTACATTTTCTTGTAAATACATATCTAATATAAGTACCTCTCTAAAAATTTGATGATTTGCTTGAGGAAATTCTTGTTTAAAAAACTCCAATACTATTTCATAAAGACGATATTTATTGTGTTGAATTGCATGATAATATTGTTTTTCCCAATATATCGCTAATGCTTCATACATAGCAAAAGGATTGGGAAAGTAAAAAGCTAAATATCGCATACTATTTAAGAACTTTCCACCATTATAATAAATTTCTACCATTTCCTCTACCATCTTTAATTGTAACAATTCTTTATAGGATAATTCTGAGGTAGATAAGATCTCATAGGGAGCCTTTTGTTGATAAAGCAAACCATATTTTTCACTATCTCGTCGCAATCCTGATCCTCGTAATAATTTTAAAAATCCCAATTGAAGTTTTTCTGGCTGTAAATGATATACATCATTAAAAGATTGTTTAAATCGTTCATAACCTTCCCCAGGCAAACCTGCAATTAAATCTAAGTGTTGATGAATATTTTGTCCTCTTTTGATTGTTTTGACAATTTCACTTAATTCTTCAAAATCCATTTTTCGTTTCACATATTCTATCGTTTTAGAATGAGTAGATTGAACACCTATTTCAAATTGGAATTGTCTAGGTCTTATAGTCGATAAAAATTCTAACATCGTATCATCTAAAATATCTGCTGAAATTTCAAAATGAAAATTTGTAATCCCATTATCATGTTCTTTTAAGTATTGCCAAATAGCTAATGAACGCTTTGGGTTGCAATTAAACGTTCGATCTACAAATTTAACTTGTTTCACCTTATGATCTAAAAATTGTTTTAAATCTGCAAAAACTCGTTCTAAAGATAAATATCGTACTCCTTGCTCAATAGAAGATAAACAATATTGGCATTGATAAGGACACCCTCTACTCGATTCATAATAAATAATTCTATTTTCTAATTGCTTAAACTCATCTTCATCATATACAAAAGGAATTTGATTTAAATCTATAGGTGGACGTGGATCCGTTTCATAAATATTATCTCCTTCTCTATAACAAATCCCTGCAATGTCTGACAATGATCTTTTTTCTTTTTTATAAAAATATTGAAGGAGCTCATATAAAGTCTGTTCTCCCTCTCCTTTTATAATCAAATTTAATTCTGGATTCTTTTGCATCCATTCGACGCTATCATAAGAAACTTCAGGCCCTCCTAAAAAAATAAGCGTATCCGGTAAAACCTGTCTAATAATAGAAGTTAAAGATAATATATATTCAATATTCCAAATATAGCATGAAAAGCCAACTACTTTTGGCTGTTTTTTAAAAATTTCTCGCAAAATAAAATCAGAATGGTGATTAATTGTATATTCTTCCATATCTAGCTTATCTTTATATTTAGAACAATAGGTTCGAAGAGAACGCAAAGCTAAAGAAGAATGAATAAATTTTGCATTTAAAGCTACTAACAATATATCTTTTGTCGTTTTATTCATAAATCAAACTCCTTTATATTGTAAATATTCAAGCGACATTTTCAATACTCTTACAATAGAAATAAACATTACTTTATATTATAATACAAAATCTACTTAAATAAAACAAGCGGACTATTTTATTGATGAATAATCACCATCGTATCTTGAGGAATATGGTCATAAAACCACTTAGCATCTTCTTCTGCTAATCGAATACATCCATGACTAGCTGGTCCTCCAAGTTTTTTTAATTCACTATCAATAATATTCCAATTTTTATCCCTCGGAATTCCATGAAATAAATATTGATCTGTAATACGGACCCAAAAAGTAGCTCCTTCACCAAAGCGTTCAGAAAAAAAGTAAGGTCCTCGTTCTTTTATATAAAATGTTCCTAATACCGTAGGTTCTCTTATTGTCCCCCCTGAAGCCTGCATTCTACGTATTTCTTTTTCTCCTTTATAAATAATCACCTCATGTTTTTCTTTTAAAGAAACTTCTACCCATAAAAAATCTTCTTTTAATGGCATTGTTTTAAATATAAAATAATAAGGATCACTTTTTTCTCCATAAACTGAAATAACTTGAGCTTTTACCTTATATTCTGTATCCGGTTTTAATAATTCTTTCGGTAAAAATTCAATCACATTATCTAGTATTTTTATATCTCCCCTTATTCCATCTACAATAATTTTTCCTTTTTTAATAGGTTCTGTAGCTTCAATGATAAGTTTAGGATAAAAAGAAATATGTGTTTCTTTGTTATTAGGAAAAGTTCTACAAATATTAGGTTTAAAAGTTGTATACAATGTTTTTTGAACTACTTTTTTCATGGTAAGACCATTTTGTGCTTCTAGACCGTTTTTAAAAACAAGAGTATATTTTTGATTGTTTTTTAACTTTTTTTTGGGATAAAGTATCCATTGACTATAGTCAACATATTTTTGATTTTCTATAACTATTTCCACCGGCTCTATCATTAAATCCATATTGGATTCTATATAATTTTCAATCCTCTTTGGATTTATTAAAGTTGTAAAAGTAACTTTTATAGGGCCTTCTGTAGAAATATATTTTTCAGAAGAAATATATTTAATTTCTGGTTCTACTTGAAAAGGAATAGAAACAGAAAAATACTTTTTTAAAAAAGGAATACAGGAAGGAGCACCTTTAATTTTAAAATCAATTTTTTGTCCTTTTGGATACTGTAATTCTTTAATATCAATGATAATATGGCGATTACTTTCCCATTTATAATCACAAGCATATTGTGTTTTGGGAATTTGTGGATATAATTTAAAATAATGATTGATATTTTCTTGTTTCATAGGAAATAAGAAATGAATAGAAAGAATAGCATGACTTTCATCAATCTGAAGTTCATATTGATGATAATACTGTAAAACTAAAATTAAACATAAGAAAAGAATAAAAGAGATCAGAATACCTATATATCTTTTTATATATACTGTAAAAAACATAATTCCACCTTCTATTTAAGACAGACTTATGTACTAATTTATGATAAATTAAATGAAAATAGAACATAAAAAAACACTTTATAGAAAATTTTCTATAAAGTGTTTTAACTGGGTAGGAAGGATTCGAACCTTCGCATGCAGGAGTCAAAGTCCTGTGCCTTACCGCTTGGCGACTACCCATTATAAAAGCGCGAGACGGGATTCGAACCCGCGGCCCTCGCCTTGGCAAGGCGATGCTCTACCACTGAGCCACTCGCGCAAATCAGCGGGTGATGGGAATCGAACCCACGTATCCAGCTTGGAAGGCTGGTGTTCTACCATTGAACTACACCCGCATATATATTAATGATGGTGCCCAGAGGCGGAATCGAACCACCGACACGAGGATTTTCAGTCCTCTGCTCTACCGACTGAGCTATCTGGGCAATAATGCCGGAGACCGGAATCGAACCGGTACGATCTTTGTAGGATCGCAGGATTTTAAGTCCTGTGCGTCTGCCTGTTCCGCCACTCCGGCATAAAGGATGAGGTATGGAGGGAGAAGGATTCGAACCTTCGAAGGCGGAGCCAACAGATTTACAGTCTGCCCCCTTTGGCCACTTGGGTATCCCTCCCAATTTGATCCCTCAAAACTAAACAGTACAACAAACTACAACAGTATTTATCTTCCTTAGAAAGGAGGTGATCCAGCCGCACCTTCCGATACGGCTACCTTGTTACGACTTCACCCCAGTCATCGACTTCACCTTCGACGGCTCCTCCCTTGCGGT
>JAAYSE010000113.1 GCA_012524135.1 Candidatus Epulonipiscium sp.
GCCATTCCTTCTGGTATAGAATGCAATACCACTCCAACAGCTAATAAAAGACCTATCTTCAAATATCGCTTAGGACTACGTTGCCTTGTTTTTGTTGTATATTGAGTGAAAAAAATCTCTACTAAATAAGTAAATAAAATACCTAATAATATTCCTATTAACCCAACATATAGTCCTCCTCTAATAAAAGCCTCTGGAAGTAAGTCAAAGCAAACAATAGCTAATGTCAATCCTCCTGTAAACCCTATTAGGGTTCCTTGAACTTTTTCTCCCTTACTATAAAAAAAAGAAGATCCTAAAACACCCAAAAAGGTACCAAAAGCTCCTGATATATAACCTATTAATACAGCTAACAGTAGTCCGTATTTCATTTTATCGACCCCTTCTCCTTTTACTTTCTATATATATAATATATGGGGTCTAATAAAAAAATAGACATTATATCAAAACTATCTATCCTTTAATTCCTCGCTGATTATAAACAGGTACAGCAAACATAAAACCTCTTCCTACTTCATATGAATTAAATCCTAGTACTTCTCCTATTTGATCCATGACCAACTCTAAGGTTTCTTCTGTTGGAAGAATAGTGAAAATTGTTTTATTTTGTTTTTTCCCTTGTTCTAACGATTGACGAGTTCCTGCAATAATAGTATCATGCATTTCTTGAGACTCATAAAACGACGCTGCTCCTATCGTATCCATAATAGTAGCTTGGGCTTCATATTGTTTGAGGATAGTCATTATTTTTTTTACATCTTTTCCTTGATTTAATATAATAAAAAGCATATATCCCTTTTGCATATTCAATGCCCCCTAGTAATATTCGCTTTTAAATTCTTTAGATAAGAGTTTCTTATTTTCTCTACTTTCAAGATGTCTTTCTAATTCTCCTCCACGAATATGAGTTACAGGTAAAACAAACATAATTCCTGTATTTGGTTTTTTCATATCTCCCCCTAAAAGTTTTTCAATATGATCCATTACACGAATAACTTGTTCTTCTCTTTCAATAACAGAAAAAATCGTATGATTCATTTGGGTATTTCCATCTAAAGTTCTCATAAATCCCCCAATAACCGGAAGATCATAAAAAGCTTTCTCCATTGTACGTGCGCCCATACTCTCTATGACTGTGGCTCCTCGAATTCCTAACTTTTTTATTTCTTCCAATACATCCATTAAATAATCTGCTTCATTTAGAACAATAAATAATACATACATCTACCTTCCTCCTTTTCTCTCTACCTTTTATATAGTTTTCTCCTCATTCTTAAATAAATACTTTAACAATGGGGGAGTTACTAATGTAGAAATGACCACTAATAATACAATACTTGTAAAAGTAGCATTCGTAATAACCTGACTATTAAGTCCTTGAGTTGCTACAATTAATGCAACCTCAGCTCGAGCAATCATCCCTGCACCAATTTGTAAAGAATGTTTATATGAAAAACCAGACCAATGTGCAACTAAACCACATCCAATGATTTTACCTGCAATAGCAAGAAGTACAATAACAAAACCATAACCGATATATTGAAGCATATCCGCACTGATTTCTGCTTTTAGTCCAATACTAATAAAAAAGATAGGAGTAAACAAAGAATACGCTAATACTTGAATTCGTTTATTAATTTTACTACGATAAGGTGTTGTCCCACAAATTACTCCTGCAGCATAAGCACCTGTAATAGCTGCTACTTGAAACACTTCAGATAAAAACGCAAATAAAAAACATAATAAAATAGCGAAGGTTACAATTCTCTCTCCCCACACATTCCCTCTTGCAAAACGCATCGTAAGATTAGAGATGATATACCCTATAACAACAACTCCTACAAAGAAAACTCCCATTTTTAACAAAAGCCAACCAATATGGGTATTTGCACTTGGATTTACTATCCCAATAATAATAGCTAATAATAAAATTCCAATAACGTCATCAATAATAGCAGCTCCTAAAATAGATATTCCCTGCTTACTACCTAATAAATGCATATCCCGAAGTACGGATACAGAAATACTCACTGACGTAGCTGTTAAAATTGTCCCTATATAAGTAGCATATAAAAATTGTTGATGAGGCGTACCTTGTGGTAAATGATGTTTAAAAAACAAATAAGGAATTACAGTCCCCAAAATTAAAGGAACAACAACTCCGCCTAAAGCAATCATAGAAGAGCTTTTTCCAGATTTTCTTAACTCTTGTAAATCTGTTTCTAACCCTGCTAAAAACATAAGAAAAATAACACCAATTTCAGACATAATATGAACTAATTCACTATCACCTTGAATCCAACCAAAAACAGAGGGTCCAACGAGAATTCCTGCTACAATTTGTCCCAATACTGCTGGCATTTGAATTTTTTTTGCAGCCCATCCTCCTAGAGAAGCCGCTCCTAATAAAATCACTATTTCTAAAAGAAAATATTTTTCTGGAGCTACTCCTAATACTTTGAACCATTCCATATATTTTTCCTCCCTACATTTACATCAAATCTATCATTGATTACACCATATTTAGGATCCAATTTTTATAGACAATTTTTATTCTTGAAACCTATTGAATCCTTTATTATTCTACACCTATCCTATTTTTATTGCAAGAATTCTATAACTACTTCGCATTAATAATGATATATCTCCTCCTAAAATTTTTTACTTAATAATTTTTTGACTGATAAATCCCCTCTATACGATTCAAATTGCGATTCTTTATTTACCTATTGTTTATATAATGGTATACTAAAAACATAATTCTATTTTCGTCATTTTTTTACTATATATGATTTATTTATCCAAAGGAGAATTTATTTCTATGACTTCCATTTTAGTAGTAGAAGATCACGACTTAGAACGAAAAAACTTAATACAAATGTTACAAGCATTAGAAGATGTTCAAATAGTAGAAGCATCTTCTGGTAAAAAAGCTCTTCATCTGTTACAACAACATCCTATTGATTTATTTTTATTGGATATTCAATTACCGGATCTTTCTGGATTCACATTGGCTAAACAAATTCGATTAATTCCTGAATATGAATTTTCCTATATGATTTTTATTACAACACATATCTATTATCAACTAGATGCTTTTAAATCTTTCCATTGTTATGACTTTATTGAAAAACCCTATAAAAAAGAGGAGCTTTTAACATTAATAAAGAAACTGTTACGTGGAATTCGTCAAACAACTCCTCTTCAAAAGCAATGCCTTACTTTTGAATTGCCAGACTACGTCTTAAAAGTACCAATTGATGACATATTTTTTATTGAATCCAGACTCAAAAATTGTATTTTACATACTAAGAACTGGTCTGAACAAATTCCTAATATTACGATGAAAAAAATGTTAACCCTTTTGCCAAACCATTTTTTTATGCAAACTCATCGATCTTATATCGTAAACTTAAAAAATATCTCTCAAATTGAGAAAAAAAGTAGACAACCATGGACTATTCATTTTCCTAATTTTCCTTTACAAGCTTATGTAAGCAATACTTATAAAAAAAAATTATTAGAAAAGACATTACTATAGACATAAAAAGGATGATTCTATGACTTATATACAAAACTTTATTTTATCCGTTATGGAAA
>JAAYSE010000114.1 GCA_012524135.1 Candidatus Epulonipiscium sp.
GATTGCTCTCTATAAAGGCAAGATTACTCCTACTTGTTCTTCGTCAAAGCTTTTAAAATATTGTTAATATTATAATTGATCTTTCAATTAATGTCAAGCATTATTATAAAAATAAGGATACAAATTTCAACTTTTTAAATAAAAATTAAAAAAATAAATACAATCATAAAATAGAATCTAATAATTATTTTGATAAGAAGTATGATCATTACCTAAGTAATGTAGATTAGCAAAAATTCTTATAATTTCACTATTAGTATGCTGAATTTGAATATCCGTCGGTCTTCCATCATCTCCTCTATTTTCTAAATGCTGCCTTACAATTTCAGATGCTATTTCATTATTATAATCATCATAAACTTTTTTATATTCCTCTTTAGATACCTCTAATACTATACTATGAATACCATCATTCACCTTTCTTTTCTCCAGAATACTATTTATCATAATATAAAAATCCTCCTTCTATCAACTTCTTTACATTAGGTTATGTATAAAGAATTTTTTTATGTTATTTAAAATAAACTTTTTTAGAGTACATATAAATATATATTATCTAAACTACTGAATATTTTATACACAAAAGATAGAGAATAAATATATTGAAAATTATATCTATCTTTGGAGGAATATTATGAACATCGAAAAGCAAAAATATTTTAAAGTCTCTCTCCAATCGTATTGGTTATCTTCTACATCTAGTACAAATTATCCTTCACTACAAGAAAATATTCATGTAGATGTAGCAATTATCGGTGGAGGCTTAGCAGGTATTTCTTGTGCTTATCTATTAAAGAAAGAAAATGTAAACGTAGCAGTTCTTGAAGCTGAACATATCGCTCAAAATACTTCTGCTCATACAACTGCAAAAATTACATCACAACATGGGCTTATTTATTATAAAATTAAAAGCCAAATAGGTAATGAATTGGCACAACAATATGCAGAAGCCAATGAAGCGGCTATTTATGAAATCAAAAAAATAATAGATGAAAACCATATTGACTGTAATTATACTACTCAATCTGCCTTCGTATACACCCAAACCGATCAATATATTCAACAAATCAATGATGAATTAAACACTGTTTCTAATCTTGGAATCAAAGCTTCCTATGTAGAAGATATACCTTTTCCTATTTCAGACTTCGTTTTGATAATCAAGCACAATTTCATCCGCGTAAATATCTACTTGAAATAGCAAAAAATATCCCTAGCGATGGTAGTTATATTTTTGAACACAGTAGAGCTGTAGATATTGAAGAAGGAAATCCCTATATCATTACTACTGACCAAGGAAAGCAAGTAAAAGCTGAAAAAATCATTATTGCTTCTCATTATCCTTTTTATAATAAACATGGAATGTATTTTTCAAGAATCTATCCTGAAAGATCTTATATTATTGCTATTAAAGCAAAAGAAAAATATCCCGGTGGAATGTATATCAATGCAGAACAACCTGCACGTTCTCTACGATGTCACGATTCTGAAGATGGGGAACTTATATTAGTCGTAGGAGATGAACATAAAACAGGACAAGGTATAGATACCAATCAACATTATAAAGCGCTCATGGATTTTGCAGATGAAATTTTTACTATAGAAGACATTCCTTTTCGATGGTCTACACAAGATTGTATGACTGTAGATGGGATTCCTTATATAGGACATTTTACCTCGAAGACTCCTAATATGTATATTGCAACTGGTTTTCAAAAATGGGGAATGACGAATAGTATGGTTTCTGCTATACTCCTTAGAGATTTAATTATACAAGGAGAAAATCCATGGCAAGATGTATACAATCCATCACGTAAAACAATTATTGCTTCTACTAAAAACTTTATTGTAGAAAATCTAAATGTTGCAGAGCAATTTATAGAGGGAAAGTTATCCTCCCCCTCTAAAAATTTGGATGTACAACCAGGTGAAGGAAAAGTTATCAAAATCAACGAAGAAAGAATTGGCGCTTATCGTGATGAAGAAGGAATGCTTTATTTAGTAAATACTACTTGTACCCATATGGGCTGTGAACTAAATTGGAATGCCGCAGAAAAATCATGGGATTGTCCTTGTCATGGTTCTCGGTTCTCATATATGGGTGAAGTACTAGAAGGTCCCGCTATTCGACCACTACGTATGACACATGATGTAAATTTAATTGAAAAACTATTTAAAGATGATTTTTAATTTTATTACATTATCATAGGGCGTGAAAACACGCCCTACCTTTAAATAATTATGGATATATCTTTTCTTACTTAATTTGTCCATTTTCCATCATCTCTTTAACCATAAATATACCTGCAATCGTTTTACTATCTTTAATCTTTCCGTTTAAAATCATATCAATAACTTCTTTCATCGTATATTTTTTTACGATAACATATTCATTTTCATCTAAATTTTGTACTCCCGTTTCTAGACCAATAGCTGCATAAATTTGAATAACCTCATCACTAAAACCAACAGCACTATAAATCGAAGAAACATATATTAACTTTTTTGCCTTATAACCTGTTTCTTCTTCTAGTTCTCGCGCAGCACATATAGAAGGTTCTTCATCTTTTTCTAATTTACCAGCAGGAATTTCTAGTATATTTTCATCTGCTACACATCTGTACTGCTCTACCAATACAATATTTCCATCATCATCTATGGGTACTACAGCCGCTGCACCACTATGTAATAATAAATCCCATGTTGTTTCTTTACCATTTGGAAATCTTATAGTATCTTCAGCAACTGTAAAAATTCTACCTTGATATACTTCCCGTCGACCAATTCGTTTTGCACTTTCACTCACAGTAGACACTCCTTTTATTTTTAATTTCTAAAACGATATCTTACCTCTAATTATATTTATTGTTATCTTATTGATTAAAATCTATTTTACCTTGTTTCCTTCATCATGTCTAGACTATAAAAAAAGGGCTCCTAAGAGCCCTTTAAAAAATGATCTATTCATTACATTCATCGTGATGTTCATGTTCATGACAAATAGACCCCGTAGATTTTAATTTTCCTTGTAAATAAAGTTCTACAGACTCTTTTGCATCTCCTTGTGCCCCTGTAATGACTTCGATCCCTTTTTCATTAAAAATTTCAACGGCACCTCCACCCATACCACCAGAAATGATAACATCTATACCTATATCATTTAAAAAGTTAGGTAAAAACCCAGGCTTATGTCCAGGATTGGGTATAGATTCATTTTTAACGATTTGATCTCCTTCAATATCAAAAATATTAAAATTCTCACAATGACCAAAATGTTGTGTTACTTGATTTTTTTCACTTGCTACTGCAATTTTCATTAAAATCCTCCTCTACCTACTCTATTTCTAAGACAATGAATACCACCACATGACTTTTCAAAACCATTACAAAGTTTATAATCACCACCTTCTATTTTTATTGTTTTTCCATGTACTAATGATTCCGCTATTTTTTTACGTGCTTCACTATAAATACGTTGCACTGTTGTACGAGCAATATGCATTTGATCACCACATTCTTCCTGTGTCAATCCCTCTAAATCAATCAATCGTATCGTTTCATATTCATCCACACTCATCACAATCATTTGATCCAGATCGATACCATCTCCTAATGGCCCAAAACATGTATTTTGAGGCAAACAACATACCTTTCTCCATTTTCTAGGTCTTGCCATGATGGATTCACCTCACATCACTAACATTATTACATCTAATCATTGCTCTACCTCTAACTTAAGTCTATGGTATATAATTTTTATATACTAATATTATATTATGTTATGAACATATGCCACTTTCAATTATCATTATACAACATTATAATCATATGTCAATAATATTTTATTTTTTATCTTTCATCATTTTATTGAATTTTATTTATCATTATTAGCAAAGGATATTACTTCGAAATTCTTTTTTAAAATTCTTATATCTCTGAAGTACATCAGGATTATTGAATAAAAATTCATTCAGTATATGTATACTTTGTAATGTATTAAAGCTGATATGATGTTCAATCATTTCCGTTTCTTTCAGCAATGTCTCTTCTATTCCCAGTTGTTTTAAAAATTCTTCTATAATATTATGTCTTTTTAATAAATAACTTCCTATATTTTCACCCTCTTTTGTTAATTGAATAATTCCGTACCTTTCATAATCTACCATTTCAAGTTGATTTAATTTTTGTACAATTTTAGTTGCCGAAGATGGCCGAACATTCAAATTTTCTGCTAATTGATTGATACGTACATAATCTTGTTCTTTACATATTCTGTAAATCATTTCTAAATAATCTTCCATACTGGGAGTTAATAATTTATTTTCTGAATTTAATATTTGATAGCCTCTAACCGTATAAAACTCTCTATTTTTTTTCATCTTTTCCCTCTTTCTCTTTTTTTATATATAGATGTAACATGGATAAACATTAATGAATATCTTAATTATTAGTAAGTGAAAATAAAGTTTCCCATCACTAACTTATGAATTCAAAACATAAAAAAGTAATAAGGAGAGGATTTTTTTATGCAATCCAATTTAATTCCGTTACATCAATTACCTATTGGCTCTTTTGGAATTATTAAAAAACTGACTGCTCAAGGAAATACTCGAAGAAGAATGTTAGACCTTGGATTTATTTATAATACCACTATTGAATCTTTACGAAAAAGTCCAGCAGGTGATCCTATAGCATATGAAATTAGAGGTACTGTAATTGCTCTACGTAATGAAGAAACATCGAATATACTAGTGGAAACCATTTCAAAACAGGAATAAGGGGGGGATAAAATGGGTTTAACTAATCAGTCTACAGGCACCAAAGTATTAAAAGAAATGTTTAGAGTTCAATCAGAATCACCCAAAGATATTATTGTGGCACTAGCAGGTAACCCCAATACTGGTAAAAGTACTGTATTTAATAATCTTACAGGGCTGAATCAGCATACCGGAAATTGGCCCGGAAAAACAGTTGCAAATGCTCAAGGAAAATTTATGCATGAAAATAACACCTATATCCTTGTTGATTTGCCTGGGACTTATTCTTTATTAGCCAATTCCGTCGAAGAACAAATAGCAAGAGATTTTATATGTTTTGGTCATCCTCAAGTAACAGTCATTGTCACAGATGCTACCTGTTTAGAAAGAAATTTAAACTTAGTTCTTCAAATACTAGAAATTACAGATAAAGTGGTTGTATGTGTAAACTTAATGGATGAAGCCAAAAGAAAAAAAATTTCTATTGATTTGAATCATCTATCAGAACTTTTAGGAGTCCCTGTAGTAGGAACAACTGCTAGAGATGGAAAGGGATTAGAAAAACTAAAAGATATAATAGCAAAAGTTGCCCTCGGGAAAGTTAGAACAACTCCCAAAAAAATACAATACGATGAAATCATTGAAAAAGCGATTACAGAAATAGAACCTTATATTCAAAATAGCATAAATGATCAACTCAATAGTAAATGGACCGCTCTTAGACTTATTGATAGTGATAATCTCTTATTAGAGTCTATAAATAATTACCTTGACTTTGATTTATCAAAAGACGAATTATTAAATCTAACATTAAAAAAGACTCATTTAGAATTAGAAAAAGAAGGATTTAAACTAGAAGATATCAGAGACCAAATTGTTTCTAATATTTTTAAAACAGCTGAAAATATTACTCAAAAAGTTGTTTCATCCCAAAGCAAAACTTATCATCCAATAGATCGCAAAATAGATCATATACTTACTTCAAGGCTCTTTGGTATTCCTATTATGTTGGCTCTTTTAGGATTTGTTTTTTGGCTTACTATTGAAGGTGCTAATATTCCTTCTAATATACTAGCTAATATTTTTTTATTACTTGAAAAAAAATTAGTCCTTTTTTTAGGTTGGTTAAATACTCCTATATGGATACATGATATCTTTATTTTAGGTATATATCGCACATTAACATGGGTAATATCTGTAATGCTTCCACCGATGGCTATATTTTTTCCATTATTTACTTTGTTAGAAGATTTAGGCTATCTTCCTCGAATTGCGTTTAATCTTGATCACTTTTTTAAAAAAGCTTGTGCTCATGGAAAACAAGCATTAACTATGTGTATGGGCTTTGGTTGTAATGCTGCAGGTGTTATTTCATGTAGAATTATCGACTCTCCCAGAGAAAGATTGATTGCTATTATTACAAATAACTTTGTACCCTGTAATGGAAGATTCCCGATATTAATCTCTATGGCAACTCTGTTCATAGCAAGTACTCATGATACTTTTAATTCCTTGCTTGCTACTTTATCTATTTTAGGGGTTATTATATTAAGTGTAATAATTACTCTTTTTATATCAAAATTATTATCAAAGACGATATTAAAAGGCCTACCTTCTTCTTTTACTTTAGAATTACCACCTTATCGAAAACCTCAAATTGGCAAAATCATTATTCGTTCTATTTTTGATCGTACTTTATTTGTATTAGGCCGTGCTGTTGCCATTGCTGCTCCTGCTGGATTCATCATTTGGTTGATGGCCAATGTTACTATTGGTAGTACTAGTATACTCACACATTGTGCCCAATTTTTAGATCCTTTTAGTCAACTATTAGGACTAGATGGTTATATCATGATGGCATTTATTTTAGGTATGCCAGCAAATGAAATAGTTATTCCTATATTAATTATGAGTTATATGTCTGAAGGAACTATGCTAGAACTAGATAGTTTAATTGAAATGAAGCAATTGTTTATTGCTAATGGTTGGACTTGGTTAACCGCCATATGTACCATGTTATTTACTTTAAACCATTGGCCTTGTGGAACAACTCTTTGGACCATTAAAAAAGAAACACAAAGTTGGAAATGGACTTGGATGTCGTTTTTAATACCTACATTAACAGGATTTGTTATATGCTTTATTGTTGCACAAGGTGCACGGCTTTTAAATCTTGTTTAAACAAATAACGGATATGTTTTCTATTCAAAATATTCATACACATAAAAATAATTGAGTATAAATACTCAATTATTTTTATTAATTTTTAAAAAATTCCTTCTTATATTTTTAATATCCTGCATTTTTATAATCTGGATCTGCATCCGGTCCAAAACCAAGTTCTGCTCTTCTCTTCCTAAACTTTTTAAGTATATCTTGGTACTTAGAATCATTAATATAATCTATGCATTCACTGGAATCTTTTTTTAAATCAAAAAGTACTTCTGGTAAATCTTCCCCATAATATTGATACTTTAAATCATCCCATTTAATCATAAGATATTTACCTTGATATTGAGAAATTGTTTCATTCCTCCAATTTACATCATGATTTTTTAACAAAGGGACTAAACTTCTACTATCTAAACCTTCTGGAATAGGAAGTTCAGCTAAATCACATAAAGTAGCAAATAAATCACAAAGATTTACATTTTCATACCTTGTAATATTGCCTTCAAATTCTTTTGGCCATCGTATAATTAAAGGTACTCTAGCACTAGCTTCATAAAACTTTTGTTTCATCCACACCCCATGTTCTCCTAACATTTCTCCATGATCACAAGTATAAATAATAATCCAATCATCTAAATTTTGACCTACATACTCTAATGCATTTAAAATCGTACCAAAATGTTCATCGACTGTTTCAATCATGGAATAGTAAGCTGCCACACATCTTCGTATTTCTCTTTCCGACACATCCACTCCTACCTTAATTTCCTTTTCACGTAAATAAGGATGAGAACTCACTTCTTGATTTAAATAAAGAGGAACTCTATTTAAATAATAATTAAATTTTTCTTCATCCGCCGTATAAGGATAATGAGGTTGTGTCAAACTTACCTTCAATAATAAAGGTTGATTCACCCGTTCTTTATCATAATAAGGACTATTAAAATATTCCTCAATAAAATTTAAGGCTCCTTGGATAGTATATTCATCTTCTTTTACCTGACGAGCTTTTCCAATACCAGAACGCTGTATTTCTTTTGGAATAGACCATCTTGTTTCTGATTTAGGACGAACATATCGTTTAAATTCTTCTTCTTGCTTTCCTGGAAGATGTCGTGGTGTAATATGCATTTCACTTCCAATCCGATGAGTCCATCCTTGCATTTGATCCAATCCTGTATGATGTAATTTTCCACAAGCTACTGTTGCATAAGCATATCTAGAAAAAAGTCGTGAAAAAGTTTCATAACCGGGAACTAAATCTTCACCAAATTCTTCACATTGACATGTCTTTGGTAATTGTCCTGACATCATTGCTTGCCGGGCTGGAATACATTGAGGATAAGGAGTATACGCATTGCGAAAAACCACCCCTGTTTGAGCTAAAAAATCTAAGTTCGGTGTTCGAACAATATCATTTCCTGCATAACCAAAAAGATCTGGTCGATGCTGATCATCCATTAAAAAAAGTATATTCGGTCTTCTTTTCATCATAATCTTCCTCTCTTCATACTAATACATGCAAGTTTCTTCAATGAATTTTATATATTAAACAGATCTAAATCCTTCTTCTCCCCATACAAAACCATACATATGATGATTAAAATCAAATTCACATTGTATCTTTTCATTATTTTTTATTGTCTTAAGATTTTTCAATATTGGTTTGTTCTTTTCATAAGGAATAATCACTGTAGCAAATATCCTGTTTTTCTTTCCTTTTCTTTGTTCCAAACATAATCTTAATGAATTTCTTGCTACATCATTACGATCTGACACCTTTGCAGGCAGTATACTTCCTACCACATTATCAGTCACATAAATTGCAACATTCACTTTTGAATTTAAACCATAACAGATACGCTTTGATTGATCCCAAAATACTTGGTCTGTATCCATATGATAATAAAGTTTCACAGACGAATTTAGGTCAATATTTTTTACCTCATCTAAAATTAGTAACATTTTTCCATCTATTAATGAAATAACCCTTTTATGAATCACTGGTTCATAGTTATAGTGTATTGCTTCAGCATAAATAAAACTCCCCCGATCTTCTACTTTAGTTATATTCCCATATTTTTGAGGTCCAAAACGCCAAGATGAAATATATTCAAAAGGTGGTCGATCATCAATCAACAACGTATTGTGCCATTCAGCAGATTTGAAATTTCTTCTATTTTCATCTTCACGATACGTAAATTTACCTGGATCAACAATTAATGGCTTACCAAAAGCTGTAAAGTCAAAAGACATAGGATCAATATGAGCATGATTATTTTGTATCGGAGTTCTACAAGCAAAAAAAACACTTAAAGCCTTTTTACTCCAATCAGTTCTCATTGTGACTTGTTTTAATTCTTTATGCCATCGTGTCCTAGGAAGTGTAATCTTCTTGTTAGATTTTTCTAACTTCTGTAACAAAGCATCCACATCTCTGATCAACCATATTTTATTTTTCAAAGAATGGATAATATCTTCCTTAGTTACAAGATTCTGGATTGCCCTTAGCCACTTTATATTATCAAATGCAATATAACCATTAATAGCTGAATCTATACCACCTTTATTAGTACTGGAATCTCCCCAAGGTACTCCTGTACCTGAAGGACGAAAAGAATAAATAGAATACTCCATACTTTTTTTAATACGTTTATAAAACTCTTCTGAAAAATGATAATTATTTTCCTCTGCAATATATATACCCAAACAAAGCCATCCTACGCAACCATTATGATAAGAAGGACATCCTTCAATCTGACCACCTTGAGATGTAATTTGATTTTTACAACATCGTTCTAATTCACAAATAGCCTGCTTAGTCCAGCTTTCTGCTATTTTAAATTCTTGAAATAAACAACCTATCGTTAGTAAACCTAACATTTCCATAATATAATGATTATGATCAGCTTGAGGCCATAACAAAGAACTAATTGTAGATAATACTTCACCATGTTCATAAACAGATAAGCAAAACTTTTCAAAAATTTCTATAGGTATCCTATCATCTTCCATTAAATGATAAATAATCCAAGGCCATGTTCTATACATACGAATTCCTACTTGTATGGCTTTCCAAGGAGTAGGTTTGTTAAAATTCTGAAATGCATGTTTCTCATTAATATCAGGTCGTTTACAAGAATTAATAAAATCTTCCAATTCTTGCAGTACCTTTTGAGCATATTTTTTTTCTTTTGTTAAAGTATAAGCTTGTAATAAATCCATCCAATGTTCCATCCTATTTAAATGTGATCGATATTGTAAATCATTAACAGGATTAGAATCCCAGATAGGTGGATTTCCAACAAAATAAGGTTTTCGAAAAGTACCTGGAAGAACTAACATTCCATCCATTGCTAAATTTGCTCGTTGAATAGTATCCTCATAAACTTGAGGTAAATATTTTTTAATATAATTACCTTTATCATTAATACTATTTCCTCTTTTTTTATTAAGAAACTGTATTCTTTTTTTTATTAACTGATAAACTTCTTCTATACTCATTTGATTTTTAAAAATAATTGTAAGTCTACTTGTTCCCATAAATCTGAATCACCTCCTCACATCTTATTAAACATTAAATCCCTCTAAAGTACAATTATAAAAAAAATATAAAAATATCAGTTTTTTATACTGTTTATAAAAGTGTTACTTTTTTACAAACTTTAAAATTCTTATTTTGTCCTGATATAATTAAGTTGTAACACCTTGGTATAGAAATTTGATATAATAAATTAAAACCAAGGAGAGATCAAGAATGGCTAATTATCGCAGATATGAACCTGAACTTAAAGAAAAAGTATTA
>JAAYSE010000115.1 GCA_012524135.1 Candidatus Epulonipiscium sp.
AAAAAATGTTCAAATTTTGAGAGACTTTATGGGTAGTAATGAAAATCATATCAAAGAAATTGCGAAACAAGTAGAAGATGTCTTTATTCATTCGGAAGAATTAAATAATAGCCATCAACAAGTTCAAGTAGCAATGGAAGAAGCAACTGCGAAAGCTCAAGAAGTAACATCTGTATCTCAAGAATTAGTTCAAGTGGGAGATCATCTTCTTAATATGGTGGATCAGATTAAAGATTTACATGTAGGCGTTAATAATGTAACCACTCACGCAGGGAAATTAGCAATTCATCCTTCTTATCACTTAATGAACGATGATTTTGTTATAATTTTCCAAAAAGCAATTCAAGCACATCAAAATTGGGTTCGAACGTTAGAAACCATGGTAGAACAAATGCATATTTTACCCATTCAAACCGATGATAAAAAGTGCCAATTCGGTCAGTATTACCATGTTATTACCCCACAAAATCCTGTAATCAAAGAACAATGGGCTAATATTGATACCATTCATCGAAAATTACATCATATGGCAGACGATGTGAAAGTAGCCATCCAACAACAAAATCGTCAAGCTGCGATGGAACATCTTAAAACAGCTAAGATTTTATCCACCGAACTCGTTGCAGTTTTCCAAGAACTAATATCGAAAGCAGAAGAGTTTACCAAAGAAGGACAATGTATCTTTGTAATCGGAGATCATTGTTAAGATATGAATATAAAATTTATTCATCTATATACATAAAAAAGAAAGGATGGTAATATGGACTTGCAACAATTAAAAAAACAATTTTTAGATCTGTATGGAGAAGAGGAAGACGGTCAAGGTATTCGACTTTTCTTTGCCCCTGGTAGAGTCAACTTAATAGGAGAACATATCGACTATAACGGAGGAAAAGTTTTCCCTTGTGCCCTTAGTTTTGGAACTTATGCACTCGTTCGTCAAAGAAAAGATCAAAAACTTCGTTTTGCATCCACCAACCTATCTTATCGTGGAGAACTATCTTTAGATCAGATTCAATACGACAAAACTCATGATTGGGTAAACTATCCCAAAGGAATTATCCATTATTTTCAAGAAGAAGGCTGTAAAATTGGTGGTTTTGAAATCCTATACTCAGGAAATATTCCTAACGGTGCAGGACTTTCGTCTTCGGCATCCATTGAAATGGTAACTGCTGTGATGCTCAATACCCTTTTTAATGGCAATATGACGATGATGGATATGATTAAACTATCTCAACAAGTCGAAAATGATTTTATTGGTGTAAACTCAGGTATTATGGATCAATTTGCAGTGGGTATGGGTAAAAAAGATCACGCCATCTTATTAGATTGCAATACCTTAGATTATGAATACGTACCACTACAATTAAAAGGATCCAAACTCATTATTGCCAATACCAATAAAAGAAGAGGACTTGCTGACTCCAAATACAATGAACGTAGACAAGAATGTGAAAGTGCTTTAGCAGATCTTCAAACAAAATTAGACATTAGTTCTTTAGGAGAACTAGATGCTACTACCTTTGAAAAGAA
>JAAYSE010000116.1 GCA_012524135.1 Candidatus Epulonipiscium sp.
CAACGGATAACAAAATAACAATCAATAAATAAGGAATACTATAAATTATTTCTGCTATTCGCATCATCACTGCATCCACTTTACGAGTAGCCATTCCAGCAATTCCACCATATAATACACCAAAAACAAAATCCAATAAAGCTGCCATAAAGCCAATAAATAAAGAATATCTAGCCCCATACCAAACACGTGTAAATAAATCTCTACCCAATTCATCTGTACCAAACCAATGAACACTATCCGGATGACTATTAATTAAATCATAATGCTGTTCATAATATTTAAAACCATTAATCTCCGTTCCTACAAAAGACATAATACTCATGACTACAATAATAATTAAACCTACCATTGCTAATTTATTTTGTTTCAGCCTTCGCCATACATCTGGCCAATAATCAATACTAGGACGTCGAATTTTTTCAGCATCACGATCTTCTTCCGATGCAGGTAGGAACATATCCGGTGATATTGTAAACTCTTCTTTCATCATCGTCCCTCCTCTGCTAATTTAATACGTGGATCAATAAACATATAAGCTAAATCTACTAATAATAAGGATATAATTAAAATAATAGCATAAAAAATAGTCGTTCCCATAATTAAAGTGTAATCTCGATTACTAATCGATTTCACAAAGAACATTCCAAGTCCTGGAATACCAAAAATCTTTTCCACAACGAAACTTCCAACTAATAAATTAGACACCAAAGTACCTAATACAGAAATAATAGGAAGAATAGCATTTCTAACTGCATGTTTTAAAATAACCGCTGATTTTGCAATTCCTTTTGACTTGGCAGTTTTTATATAATCTTGTCCTAATACTTCCAGCATACTAGAACGCATTAATCTTGCTGTATAAGCTAAAGGCATTAAACCTAAAGCAAAACTTGGTAATATTGTATGTGCAAAAGTTCCCCATCCTCCAATAGGCAACCAAGAAACCTTTCTAGCTATAAATTGAATAAATACTGTTCCCATAATAAAACTAGGTACCGATATTCCCAAAATGGCAATCACCATCGACAGATAATCTGGCCATTTATTTTGATTTAAAGCTGCCAATGCACCTAACGCAGGTCCAAAAATTAGAGCAATCAATAATGCTTGAAAACCCATATAAGCACTTACTGGGAAACCTCGCTTAATCATATCATTTACTGTTTCTACTCTAGACTTCATGGAATCTCCAAAATCTCCCTTAAGTAAATTTCTAAGGTAAATAACATATTGTTGATATAAAGGTTTATCGAGACCATATTTCTTTTGAAGATTTTCATAAACTACTTCTGGCATTTTACCTTCTTTTGCAAAAGGATTCCCAGGCACTGCATGCATCAACACAAACGTAATCGTAACGATAGCCCATAAAGTAAAAATAGCCATCACAAACCTTTTTAAAAGGTACTTTTTCATTTTACATCTCCTTTACCTTTCTAAACAGAAAATGAAAGGCTATTAAATAATAGCCTTTCATTTTCTGTTTTCCTAAATTTTACTTTTACATGAATATATTTATTCTTTTTCAATATCTGCATAAATAAAGGATGGATACGTTAATAATGGTTTATATACTCCTTTTACATATGGTTTTTGTACATAAGGTTGTGTATAGAAATAAACCGGTACTACTGGCATACTATCCATTAAAATTTGTTCTGCTTCTCGCATTGCATCAAAACGTACTTTTTGATCTGCTGTACTTTTTGCAGTAAGTACTAATTCATCATATCTCGCATCATTAAATCTCGCATCATTAAAACTACTTTCTGAAAACCAAAGATCGATAAAAGTCATTGGGTCTGTATAATCGCCTACCCATCCAGCACGTGAAATATGATAATCTCCAGCTTTTTCTCTATCTAGTTTTACTTGGAAATCCACATTTTCTAATTGAAGTTCGATACCTAGATTGGTTCTCCACATTTCTTGAACCGCTTGAGCAATTTTTTTATGAGATTCAGCAGTATTATAAAGTATTACAAAATTTTTAAAATCGTCTGCTGTCATACCTTCTTCTGCTAATCCTTCTGCAAATAATTTTTTCGCTTCTTCTGGATGATAGCTGACTAAATCTCCAACAACTTCACGATACTCTTGATTATTTTCATCCATAAGACCAAATGGAACAACACCTGTTGCAGCAAATTGACCACCTTGAGCAATCTTTGTTACGATGGTTTCTCGATCTAGTGCTAATGCCAATGCTTTTCTAATTTTTACATTATTAAATGGTTTTACTTGTGTATTCAAATTATAGTAATACGTTCCTACCATAGATCCAATTTTAAGTTCATCACTATTACTTGCTTGTAACTCAGCAGTTACTGCTTGTGGCACAGGTAGTAATACATCAAATTCTCCACCTTCATATTTTTGCCATGCCGTATTTTCATCTTCAATAATCGCTAATTCAATTCCATCTAATTTTACTTGATCTGCATTATAGTAATTTTCATTTTTTTCAAGGAAAATCTTAGCATTATGATCCCAAGTAGTTAAAGTAAAAGGTCCATTGGAAACATGAGTTTTAGGATCCTTTGCCCAATCTGGATTGGATTCTACTACATTTTTATTTACTGGAAAATAAGTATAAAATGCAGTTAATTCTAAGAAATACCCTGTTGGTGTTTCCAAAACTACTTCTAGCGTCTTATCATCTAAAGCCTTAACTCCTACTTCATCTAAAGATCCTTTTCCTGTATTATATGCTTCTCCACCTTTTAGATAAAACAATTGATACGCATATTCTGCAGCTAATTCTGGATCAAGTGCTC
>JAAYSE010000014.1 GCA_012524135.1 Candidatus Epulonipiscium sp.
CTATTAAAGTAAATTTAAAAGCAGGCATTAAGCTAAGTATTTGATTTATGTGTTTATATTACCGCACTCTATGGGTAATGTCAGCGTGGTAGAGCAAAATTCTCTATGTTGGAAAAAGCATTGCCGAAAGAAATAGTCATTTGATATAGAGGAAAAGACAATTCAAAATTTTGAATAGCCGTTTAGTGATTTCTAAAGTAGTTTAGGGATTGAATAATTAACTAAAAAAGTTCAATATTTGGTGTAATTATTGTTTTGTAAGACTTCATGCCTCTTTTTTTAATTTTAATAGAGTTTTGGTTTGATGACACGCTGCTATAAAATTTTATTAAGGTCTTAGGTTTTCGTTAATAAGGTTTGTTAATGCTTCAGATCCTTTGGAATTTAAATGTACACCGTCTGGTTCAAAGTATTCAGGATGTTTAGAAGCTATAGAATACCAGTCAATTAAGGTTACATTTTCTCGTTCTTTAGCTTTTTCTTTTAAGGTATCGTTGACTTTGCTTTCCCAGGAACGTGGCACACGAGTATTTATTAAAAAAATATGTGCTTGTGAGAAAGAGTCAAGCAATTCATCAATTTGTTTATTGGTAAAAGCACCATTTGTTCCTAGTTCAATGATAACGGCTTTATCAGAAGTATTAAATTCGGTATATTTATCAGCTAAAGTTACTGCTTCCGACATTTGTCTTCCAATTTTCCCGTCAATGGTGATGTTATTATATTTTTCATTAAGGTTTGAAGTAATATCTAACATAATAGAATCTCCAATAGCTAATATTTCTTTATAAGTTTCAATTTCTGTTAATAAAGTTTTTTCGTTATTTTCATTAGATATGCTATTATCTATTTTAATATCTGTTTTATTAGGGTTAATCTCTATTTCATTATAATTTTCATTAGAAGGTTTGGTTTCAGAAGTTTGAGTTGTATCTTTTTTAGGTAAATATGCTTCGACTTTGTCTAAGTTTACATTTGTTTTTATTATACTAGTAATACCAATGGTAATGAAAATAATCATTATAACGGATAGTATCGTAATAGCTAAGGAATTATAATATTTTTTAACTTCCCAATTTCGTATGGGCATTTCTATAAAACGATATGAAAGTTCTGCAATAATACATGTAATAGCTAGTTGAAAAAAGACACGTAAGCAGGATGGATTTCCTATTTCGTAAATAGGGGTACTTAAGACCATGATAGGATAATGCCAAAGATATATTCCATAAGATCTAGTACCAATCCAGCGTAGAGGTCTCCACGAAAGTATAGGACCTAAAATTCCTTTTGGATGACAAATACATGTTATAAGTAAAGCCGTATTTAAACTAAATAGAAATAATCCACCTCTATATAAAAAACTATTATATTCATCTATAAAAATAACACTAAGAATAAAGATAGAAAAAGAAATAATACTTATGAGTTTTAATCTATTTTTTTGTTTTATAGAAATTTTCTTAGTGATAGGTTTTTTATTTGCCAAAACAGTTGCTAAAAAGCATCCTATCAATAATTCAAAGGCACGGGTGTCTGTACCATAATAGATACGGCTTGGATCAGCAGTTGGATTATAAAGTATACCCATCAAAGTGGCTGAAAGTAAGGTTCCGATAAAAATAGTAATGGAAAGCTTGTTAATTTTTTTAGTGATTTTTAGTCCTATGATCAGTATAAGTGGCCATAAAATATAGAATTGTTCTTGTACTGCCAAAAACCAAAGATGCTTTAAGGGAGAGGGTGAGCCAAAGCTATCAAAATAAGAAATTTTATGAAAAATAAACCACCAATTCGTTGTATATAAAATAGAAGATATGGCATCTCCTAAGAAGTTTGTTAAAAGGTTATGGTTAAAAAGTATTACCCATAAGACAGTGACGATAATCATTAAATAAGCAGATGGTAATATTCTACGAAGACGATTTTTCCAAAAAGTTTGTATTTTAAAAGTTTCTGGTGATAATAAAATCTTGGAGGTTACTAAATAACCAGATAAGACAAAAAAGATATCAACTCCTAAAAAACCTCCTTTAGCTAGGCTAAAGGTGAAGTGATAAAAAACTACAGATATAATTGCTAAGGCACGAAGCCCATCTAATCCTGTTATATAACGATGATTATTTATACTATTCAATGTAAAAGTCTCCTATAATTTTTAAAATATGAATTATAATTTCTAATCTAAGTATACTAGTTTAGAGATTAAAAAAAGTCTCAAATAAGTTATATAACGATTACAATATAGTTACAAATATATTATGTCATCGTTCTTTAAGGACTGTTATTTTAATAGTCTTTTTCATCTAATAGTTTTAAAAAAATAATAAAAACTCAAAATAATAGAAACCTCAGGATCTTTCTTGAGGTTTCTATTATTTTGAGTTTTATTTTTTATTCTTTTCATCATTTTTTCCAACAAGGAAATTGTCGATTAAATCTTCAGCTAATTTTTTCTGCATGGATGCTTGAACGATTAGATGAAAAATTATGGAATAGAGCATGAAGGCATCACCCATTTCTTCATGAGGATGAATAGATTTGTCTAGTTCATCTATTTGTTTAAGCATTTCTTCAGAGAATGTAGCATATTCTTTAGATTGAATTTCTAAGAAATTATGATATAGTTTTTCTATTTGCTTAGGAGTAATTTTCTCCATATCAACTTTTTCAGTAATTGGAGATAAGAGATAATGAATATCCCCTATGGATAAAATTTGCTTCATATGGTAGGTCAAAATTAATAACATCATATGTTTTTTAGAGTATTTTTTCTTTATAGGAGAAGGGATTATATTGTTTTTTGTATAATTATTAATCATAGTTTTAGTCAAAATCTTGTCCTCTTCTGTTCTTTTAAATCCTTCTAGTTTGTCTTCCATAAAAGTAGTTACTTGATCCATATATAAATCAATATCAGGAATTTCAGAGATAGGTATGGTTTTAAAGCATGAAAATGCTTGAATTAGATTTAGTAGCTTTTCTTTTTCAAGTTTCAAAATGATCACCTCTTTTTTTATTATACGGTATTCAATACTACTTATCAATATAACAATATAAAAATAATCTAGAAAAATGATTAAATATATTGTAATATTGATAAAATAATACTATAATAGTAATGAGATATAAAGTAGTATCAAAAACTACATATAACAATATATATAATATAAGGAGTGGTTTCATGGAAATCAAAATAAAAGATCCATTTAGTTCATTATCCCATTTAGTAGGAGCTATTTTATCTGTCATAGGTTCTATTATATTGGTATACAATGCTACTCAAGGGACTTCTATATGGCATATTGTATCTTTCATCATTTACGGTATAAGTTTAATTTCTTTATACACTGCTAGCACTGTATATCACTGGCTTCCTCTTTCTGATGAAGATGGTTTAATGTATAGAAAAATAGATCATATGATGATATACGTTTTAATTGCAGGCACATATACTCCGATATGTTTAATCTCTTTACGTGGACCTTGGGGATGGAGTTTACTCATTAGTATATGGATCCTTGCTATTGGGGGAATTGTTTTAAAATCAATCTCTATGAAGATACCTAGGTGGATATCGACCGCTATTTATATAATTATGGGGTGGTTAGTAGTGATTGCTTTTTATCCTCTTAAGAATACGGTGCCTTTCACGGGAATGATTTGGTTAATAGGAGGGGGTATTTTTTACACAGTAGGAGCAGTTTTTTATGCCAAGAAATGGCCTAAATTTAATTGTAAATGGTTTGGATTTCATGAATTATTTCATTTGTTTGTTATAGCGGGGAGTGTTTGCCACTTTTGGTTGATGTATCAATATATCTTATAAAATTTGCTCAATCATAATTTGCCTATCATCTATATAAATTTAATCCTGAAATCCGTATAGAAGATAAGTTAATAGAAGAAGTGTATTGGCAATAATCAATTTGTATGGTAGTATGGTAGAGAGTCTTATATGAGATATAAAAATATTTTTCTGAGGAAGTGAATAGATGAAATTAGAAATAGAAAAGCAAAGAGATGGAATGACAGTTAGCGATTATGTATATCAAGTCATAAAAAGAAATATTATTAATCTTAATATGGCTCCAGGGAATCGAATCAGTGAAAATGAGATTTCTGAGTTATTACATGTTAGTAGGACACCCGTCAGAGAAGCTTTTATTAAATTAGCTAAAGAAGGTTTACTTTATGTTATTCCTCAAAAAGGAACTTATATTTCCTATATTGATTTAGATATTGTTGAAGATGCAAGATTTATTAGAGAGAGTTTGGAGAAGTCCGTACTTAAGATTGCTACAGAAAAGTTTCCAGAGGAATTATTAGGTGTACTTCAAGAGAATCTTAATGTACAAAAAAAACTAATAGAACAGCGGTCGTTCTTTGAGTTTCTTATAATGGATGAAGAATTTCATAAAACGATATTTATTGGATGCAATAAAGAACGAACATGGTCTTTTATAGAAAATATTAATTCAGAATACAAGCGTGTTCGTATGCTTACCTTTATTGCAGATATCAATTGGAAAAATATCATTGAACAGCATATGCAGATTTTAAATAGTATCAAAAATCATGATGAGGAAATGGGACAGGAAGTAATTGGTAATCATATCAAAAAGCTGATATTTGAACAGGTAGAATTAAAAGAAAGGTATCCGCAATATTTTAAGGATTAGGTACTTTTTACTATTTTAAAAACTTAATCGATAATATAATTGACTTATAGTTACTAGTATGGTAGTATATAACCTATAGAATATGTATATTTTGAACATATATTACTGTGCTAACAACTTATTTGATGGTTATATTTTCAAGAAGAATAAGATATCTATTAATTTTACGCTATAAAGTAAAAAATGACTCTAGAAAAATATTTTTATTATTAAAGGACTAATAGGTATTTATGTAGAAAATTCTTAGATATAGGTACATATTTATATGATGAAAATAATTTTTAGGAATTTTCTACAATATAAATATAAGTATTAATATTAAGTATAACAACTAGGAGGTAACAAAATGAAAAAAGGATTTAAGTCATTATCATTAAGTCTTGTATTAGTATTAATTGTAGCAGCATTGGCTGGTTGTGGTGTGCAAAAGCCGGTGCAATCACCAACTAATGAAGAATCTAAGAAAGAAGAAACAAAGAAAAAAGAAACAAACAAATCAGAACCAGAGATTACTCTTGTATATGCAGAAGTTAAC
>JAAYSE010000117.1 GCA_012524135.1 Candidatus Epulonipiscium sp.
TAACTTTTTCTACTTTTACGCCTTCAAACATTTTTTCTATAGCATCTTTAATTTGAACCTTTGTTGATTTTGGATGTACTAAGAAAGTGTATTTGCGATCTGCCATACCGTCCATACTTTTTTCTGTGATCACTGGCTTAAGAATAATGTCATAATATTTTAAATCTGCCATTATGCATACACCTCCTCAATTGCTGCTACGGCTTCCTTAGTTGCAATAAATGTATCATATTTTAAAATATCATATACATTCATCGCATTTACAAATGTTGTTTTTACTTTTGGAAGATTTCGAGCGGATAATATTACATTATCATCTTTTTCATTTAGAACAATTAATGCTTTATCTAATTTTAATTGATCCAACATATTTTTCATGTTTTTTGTTTTAATTTCATCAAATTTAAGTTCATCCAAGACAATCATTTTATTGGCTTGCACTCTACTGCTAAGCGCAGATTTTAAAGCTAGACGTTTTACCTTTTTATTTAATTTAAAGGAATAATCTCTTGGCTTAGGAGCAAATACAACTCCTCCTCCAACCCATTGAGGAGAACGAATAGATCCTTGTCTTGCACGTCCTGTTCCTTTTTGTCTCCAAGGTTTTCTTCCTCCGCCTCTTACTTCTGCACGAGTTTTTGCACTTTGAGTACCTTGTCTATTGTTAGCTAAATATTGAACAACAGCAGAATGCATCACAGGTTCATTCACTTCGATACCAAATACTGCATCGTTTAATTCGATTTCATCTACTTGCTGTCCGTTCATATTATAAACAGCTACTTTTGCCATGGTGTTTCCTCCTTCCTTTCTTCAATTGGCTTACGCTTTTACGCTTTCTTTAATATAAACAACGGTTTTTTTAGGCCCAGGGACAGCACCTTTAACTAATAATAAATTATTTTCTGCATCGACCCGTACGACTTCTAAGTTTTGAACCGTTACTTTTTCGTTACCCATTTGACCAGGAAGTCTTTTGCCTTTCATAACTCTTCCGGGATAAGCAGCTGCTGCCATAGCCCCTACTCCACGATGGTATTTAGAACCATGAGCCATAGGTCCTCTGGATTGATTGTGTCGTTTAATATTTCCTTGGAATCCTTTTCCTTTAGAAATACCACTAACATCTACTTTATCTCCTACAGCAAATACATCTACTTTGATTTCGCTTCCTACTTCATATTCTTCGCTATTTTCTAATCGAAATTCCTTTATATGACGTTTTGGTGTTACAGAAGCTTTATCAAAATGTCCTTTTTCTGGTTTATTTGTATGCTTGTCTTTCTTGTCTACATATCCTAATTGTACAGCACTATATCCATCTACTTCGTTATTTTTTACTTGAATAACAGTACATGGTCCTGCTTGTAATACAGTTACAGGGATTAATGTCCCATTTTCTTGGAATATTTGAGTCATTCCAATTTTAGTAGCGATAATCGCCTTTTTCATATCTTGCACCTCCTAATAATCTACAGCGGATTGCTTTTTGCAATCATCCTAGATGGTTCTATATTTCTATATCACCGATAAGGATCTTCTATTATTTTACATCTACTTTAATGTCAACGCCTGCAGGTAAATCTAAACGCATTAATGCATCCACAGTTTTGGATGTTGGCATTAGAATATCAATCAAACGCTTGTGAGTTCTTTGCTCAAACTGCTCTCTCGCATCTTTATACTTATGAACTGCACGTAAAATGGTTACCACTTCTTTTTTAGTAGGTAGTGGAATAGGTCCACTTACTTTCGCTCCAGTATTTTTGGCTGTTTCAATGATTTTCTCAGCAGATTGATCAATTAAGCGATGATCGTATGCTTTTAAGTTGATTCTGATTTTTTGATTTTGATTTGCCATAAAAAAAGTCCCCTCCTTTTCGCACTTTTACTATAGAGTACGACAAGTGGTGACTGTACACGTATCCAAGTGTATCTTTTACACTATCATGTTCTAACCGAACTTGATTTTGATATTGGTACAGTGACCTTGTCGCCCGTTTCTAGAACTGGACATTCGCTCCATGGAAACTCTCCTGCATTTGTTTGCAAGTAACCTCCCATATCAACGCTATCAATGTCACAACAAAGGTTAGTATACATGATTTACAGAAAAATTGCAAGGGTTTTTTGTAATTTAACAACGATTTTATAACCATCACTTTTTACCAGTAAAAAGCTTTTTATTTAAGCTTTATGTTATAGCTCTGTCCTATTTCATAAATCCAAATACTTTGTAGAAAGTACCTATATTTGCTCGATCTGCAACTTTCTTAAGTAGAACATTAAATTTTGTTCTTTAAAACTCAATGAATCACTTCGCTCTTTTTTTAGTAACGAAAAAAGAGCTTCCTTAATA
>JAAYSE010000118.1 GCA_012524135.1 Candidatus Epulonipiscium sp.
CCTAAAACACTTAATAAAATCCATTTATTCTTTTCCATCCTGTTCCCCCCTCTTCTGGTCTAAAAGATCATCTAATTTTTGTAAATCCAAAGCTTCATTCACAATTTTGATTTCTACTCTACGATTTTTAGCCTGTCCTTCTGGAGTATCATTGGTAGCAATAGGTGCATACTCTCCAAAACCATCAGCCGAAATTCGTCTTGGATTAAATCCTTTTTCATTAATATAATATTCCGCGACCGCAATCGCTCGTGCAGAAGATAAGTACCAGTTACTAGGATATTGTGCTGTTCGTATAGGTCGATTATCCGTATGTCCTTCAATTTTAATCCGATATTGTTCATGTTTAATCAAAGGATCCGCTATCACATCTAATACTTCCATCGCTTCTGGCTTTAATATAGCTTTCCCTGTATCAAAAAAAACACCATCCAAAAAATTAAGTCGAATATAAATATCATTGTAATCAATATCTACTTTAGGAGCAACACCATTTTTTTGAATATGCTCCTTTATTTCTTCTGCTATTTCCTTAATTTCTTGAGCATAGGCATCACTTGTACCTTCCATCGTTTCTGCAAAGTATTCATCTAAATTAGGTAGTTGTTCTACCCCGCCACCTAATTTTCGTTCAGGTGTTATTGAGTTCCCACTATCTAAAACACCTATACCTCCATCAAAGGAACTAATAAAAGCTGAAAATTTAGCAACATCAATTTGAGACATTGAAAAAAGCAAAACAAAAAAACAAAGTAATAATGTCACCATATCTCCATATGTACTCATCCACTCAGGTGAGCCTTGCTTTACTTCTTCAGATCGCCTTTTCCTTGCCATTAACGTTCACCTACTTCCTCTTCTCCTTCACTTTTACGAATTTGTTTTCGAAGAGCTGGAGATAGGAATGCTTTTAATTTTTCCTCAATAATTCTTGGGTTTTCTCCTGCTTGAATGGATAAAAGCCCTTCAATCATAACTTCTTTTAATAATATTTCCTCATCACTACGAATTTTTAATTTATTAGCAATTGGATTGGCTAATAAATTCGCTAATAAAGAACCATATAGTGTAGTAAGTAACGCAACTGCCATACTAGGACCGATCATATCAGGGTTGTCTAATTTTTGTAACATATTTACAAGTCCTATTAATGTTCCAATCATTCCCCAAGCAGGTCCTAAACTAGCTATCGTTTCCCAAAAGCTTTGGCTTTCCCTATGTCGACCATCAATAAATGCTAATTCTGTTTCTAATATATTTCGAACTAATTCAGGATCTGTTCCATCTACAATTAATAAAATTCCTTTTTTCAAAAACTCATCATCGAGTGACTGAACAGCTTCTTCTAAAGCTAATAAACCTTCTTTTCTAGCAATATTCGCTAAATCAATAATTTGATGTATGACGCCTCCAGCATCATAATTTGCTTCTTTAAAAATATATCGGACTGTTTTAAAAGAATTAATAAATTTAGATAAAGGATAGGATATTAACGTAGCAGCTAAAGTTCCACCAATTGTAATCATCACAGAAGCTAAATCCGCAAAACTTACCAAATCCCCATCCAGTAAAATAGATACTACAACAAAAATAACTCCTAAAACCAATCCAACAAGGGATCCTATATCCAAAACTTCACCTCATTTCTTTGCCAACTAATTTATAAAGGCAATGAAAAAATTTTTCGTTTATATGCAATGGTTAATTCTATAATATTTTCCAGACTTTCTTTAGCTACCACTTTTCTTCCCGTTGTCATCGTAATGACTGTGTCTGGAGTCGATTCTACATACTCAATTAAATCTGCATTGATTAAAACTTTTTGATCATTGAGCTTTGTAATATAAATCATAGCTCCACCTCATTTATTTGATATTTTTATTATCGTTTTAAATTCACTAATTCTTGGAGCATTTCATCCGAAGATGTAATAACCCGAGAGTTTGCTTGAAATCCTCTTTGTGTCGTAATCATCTCTGTAAATTCTCTAGATAAATCTACGTTCGACATTTCTAGTACTCCAGCATTTAAAACTGGATCTGTTCCAATCATATCAAAATCACCCGAGTTTGGGGTAGA
>JAAYSE010000015.1 GCA_012524135.1 Candidatus Epulonipiscium sp.
GAAATATTTTGTGGGTTATGCAGATGAACTATCATTTGGAATGGGTACAAGTGCTTGGGCTAGACTATTTAATCCTCCTCATTCTGGAGTAAACTTACACGTAACAGTTTGGACTGTAAGTGATGTTTCCGAGTCCCCATTTCGAGCACAAATTTGGTTCAATACAGAACCTCCTGGAACACCACAAGAATCCACTCTTGTTACTCCATCAAACATGGCACTTTGTCCTCTTCCAAAACCAAAAGTTAAATTACAATATGCAACTAATGTATCTGGTAATCCTATGGGCGGTATAAAAGCCTTTGTAAGAAGAGGTCAACCGGAAACTACTCTTGTTGATGATGAACAAGGAAAATTCATTTTCCCACCTGGTGGTTCTTTTTTAATATTTTTATCCAATCCAGAATCACCTGAACTAGCAGCTAGTGGAAGAATTGCTTTTGGTTGGTGGGAAGAACCAATTTGTAAATAATATACTATTATATGTAATGGGATAATCCCTTTCTCCTTTATTAAAAATAATTTTAAAATGATACAATTAAAAAACACAAGGAAATTCCTTGTGTTTTTTAATTTATGTTATTCATAAAACCCTAATATAAACACACCTAAACTTATCATTATGATAGTAAAATATTGTTTCTTCGTTAATTTTTCTTTTAGATAAATTCTTCCAAATATAACAGCTACTATACTATCTACTGACATCAATGGCGCTGCAACTACAGAATTAGAATTTAGAGCATAGACATAAAAAAATTGACCTGCTGTTTCAAATAAACCACCATAAATATTATATTTTTCATTTACTAACTTGTACCCTTGTTTCTTAACTACTATTATATAAAATAAAGATAGGATAGCAACAATACAAAATGTTAATTCAAAAGAAATCAATGCTTCCTCTGGTGTAAAATATTTACTTAAATATACATCATCTAAAAATGTGCCTACCCCATCTAAAAGCGAATAAACGATGGGAAACAATAATGCAATTGCTCCTAATTTATTTTTTTTATTTTTTGGTTTCGAATTTTGTAAGCCTTCTTTTTTTGTTTCTTTTCCTTCTAAAATAGCCAATAAAACTAAGCCTAATGTAATTAAACTTACTGCAAAAAATTGCACACCGGACATTGTTTTTCCTAATACCTTAAAGGACAATATCCCTGCCATAGCTCCGGAAGTACTAGCAACTGGTGAACCTACAGATATCAATAAATATCTATAACCATAAAAATCTATAGCCATGGATAAGATATACAAAAACGATACTGGAAAATAACTAATTATATTTTTGATATCATATTGCCAATTTAATTTTTGCAATTCTATCATTGCATGAAGCCCCATTATTAGACCAATCATAATCAATATTCTTAAATGACCATATTTATCATCAGGGTCTGTTCCTTTTTTAAAAAATACATCCGATAAACCCCAACAAAATGTTGCAACTATGGCAAATGTAAACCATGTAAGTTCCATTATATTCCTCCTATATTCTTTTGTTTAAAATTGCAGATTTTATTATATAACAATTACTCTATATTAGCAAAAAAATTTTTTATTCTAAGAGCAACTGATACAGCTTTTTCATAAGGCTTATTATCTGTAACTACTCTCACTTCTAAATAACCTTGTTGATGATATCTATAAACTTTAGATTATCTTTCATCCAAAGGAATTTAAAAATAATAAATTAATTTTATCTTGTATAAAAAAAATTGAAGCAAAATCTATAAAGATCTCACTCCAACTATTGATAAAAAGTATTTATTATAACTACATCTATAAAAATTATTATTAAATGTAATATAGGATTTTTTTAAAAAAACAAGGATTTTTTCAAATTCATATTCACTGTACATTTTCTTTAAAGAAATCTACTATCTTATTAAAAATATTCATAGCAATACTCAAAATTCCTTTTCATGCTTTTTAAAAAATTCATAATATGTACGTACATTTTTCAATTCTGTCCATCTTTTTACATTCACTGGATTTTCATCAAGATCATATATTTTTGTTCCATTCATAGCAAGTAAAAATGGCGAATGTGTTGATATAATAAATTGACATCCAAAAAAACGTGCAGAATCCTCAATAAATTTCATTAATTCCATTTGACGTTTTGGAGAAAGACTATTTTCAGGCTCATCTAATAAATAAAGCCCATTTTCTTGGATTTTTTCTGTAAAATATAAGAATGCACTTTCACCATTGGAATATTCTCGTACATTATCTATCAATTCATTTCTCACGAAACGTGACTGTGTTTTACTTCTAGCTGCATTTACTTTTTTTAATTGCTCATAATCTGATATAGACTTCATTTGAAAATGAGAATATTTTGCATCCAAATATTCTTCAAAAAGCTCTTCCCGTTTTTGATCAATTCCTTCATTAAGGTTACGTATATTCAAAATATAGTCAAATACATCATCACTAGTAATAATTCTGCTATTTTCAGGGATATCGGCTCTAAGTCGCATCGCACACATATTAACATAGTCGATATAGAAATTAGATTTATTATAAATAGAATCACGATGAATTCCTGTTTTTTCTGCTATCACATTTAATACCGTTGATTTTCCCGAACCATTTCCCCCATATAAAATAGTTATTGGTTCAAAATCAATCCTTTCAAAACCATGTCTTGATAATATCTTAAATGGATAAAACGAATCATAACACGTTCTTTTTATACTCATAAAAAAATTAAATTCCATATCCTCATTGGGAAATGTAAAAACATTTAAGTAAATCATGATCATCTTCCTTATTATACTATTCAGATTCCTCATTAAATAAAATCTTCATAAACTTATTGTATGTCATATAGATATTATTCTATAATCTTATCCTAACTATGGACAAAAAGCCTTTATATATAATAAATATATAAAAATTATTTTAAAAACAATCCACCTAAAAGTGCTCATTTACCTATTTTTTTCTGTTAATATATTCAAGAGAATATCTACACAAAATTCAGTTAAATAACTAATTAAAATACCAATAACCATACCAAACAAAACATCCGATGGATAGTGTACACCAACATAAAGCCTAGAAAAACTTATCATACTAGCAAGAATAATTGCTGGTATCCCATATTTTTTGGGCAGTTTTCTAAACAATATACTCGCTGCTGCAAATGAACTTGCAGTATGCCCCGATGGAAAAGAAAAATCATTTGGTTTTGGTATCAAAACATTTAATCCCCAAATCACATCAAAAGGTCTTACTCTACCTACTAAATGCTTTAGAATCCCATTATTAATGATTCCTGAACCACATAATGCACATAATGATATAATTCCTACTTTTCTTGTCTTTTTAAAAATTAAAAGTCCCATCGAAATAAGAATCCATATCACTCCTGAATTTCCAAATGTAGTGAACATAATAAATATAAAAGTTAATATAGGTGTCCTTAAATATTCCTGTATTGTAAGTAATATACTCTGATCTAACTTTATTAATATTTCTATCATCTATCAGTTCCTTCCTATTCCTTAAATTATTTTTTATCATCCTATTAAAATAATACACCAAGATACAACATTAAAAATTTAAAATATAAATATTTTCTAAAAATCAACATAACAATAACAGAGTACCTAGCACAATCAAAACCAAACCTATTACTGCTTTTTTTGACAATTTTTCATTAAGTACAATATAAGAAAAAGCTATTGTAACAAGAATACTTAATTTATCAATGGGAACTACGACACTAACCGGACCTGTTTGTAATGCTCTGTAATAACATAACCATGAACTACCCGTTGCACAACCTGAAAAAATAAGAAACAGCCAACTTTTTTTATCGATATCTTTAATTGTATTTTGTTTACCTGTAACAAAAACAACAATCCATGCCATTATTAAAACCACTATTGTCCTAATAGCAGTTCCCAAAGTAGAATTTATACCTTCAATTCCAACTTTTCCAAGGAGAGAAGTCAGACTAGCAAATATAGCTGAACCAAATGCAAATATTACCCAAGAATAATTACTAAAGCTCTTACTATCTACTTCATCTTGTATTATAGTATTAATACTTTTCTTTTCAGAAATTTTTTTCTGTATCATCAAGTATGTACCTATTGCAATCAACACCATTGCAACAACTTTTATTGTATTCAATTCTTCTTGTAAAAAAACAAAAGCCAGTATCATTGTTAATACCGTACTCGATTTATCAATCGGTGTAACTTTATTAACATCCCCTATTTGCAATGCCTTAAAATAGCATAACCAAGATGCCCCTGTTGCTATGCCCGACAATATCAGAAATACCAATGTCTTTATCTCGATCTGTGAAATCTCATTAAAACATCCCATCATAGCCACCATAATCCAGGAAAATACTAAAACTACTACTGTACGAAGTGCTGTAGCAACATTTGAGTCAATATTTTTTATCCCACACTTCGCAAGTATGGCTGTTAATCCTGCAAAAAATGCTGATCCAAATGCAAATACTATCCACATAATAATTCCTTCTTTCATTATGCATTCAAATAAATGTTCTTATAAATTTTTTCTGCATAATTATCGTTATACTATGTATATTCAGATAATGTTAAATTTCACTGCATTTAAATAAAAATTTTCTTTTTTACAGTAATCTATCTAACCTCATTTTTTCTCTTATTGAATTTTAGTATATCATAGATTTAAATATTAAAAACATAGATTTTCATTATTAAATAATCATTTAAAGCTAATCTATTTTTAAATTCAGAATATTTTCCTCCATCTTCTACTATCTTTTTATTCTTACTACAGCCCATAAACATGGTTAAAATTAAAAATAATCCAATAACCTTTAAACTTCTTTTCATATCATACCACCTTTTCATCATTAATATATTTATTATAGTTTAGAAAAGCATTTTATAAGTAACATAATTGATGCCAATTTAAATGGATATAAAAACTAATACTTTATTTTTTCAGTTACTTATTTTTTATTTTCTATTTAAAATAAAAAAGATGTCCCGAAAACATTTCTTCTAAGATCTAACGAAATGTTTTAGAACATCTTAAAATCTTTACCCATCGGTAAGGCTTATGCTTATCTTATTTTATTTTATTTATAAACGTAATTTATATCATAGTATAAAATGTCAGTATAATCTTCTCATCCAAACGAACTGTACTTGTATTAATAGAAATAAAAATTATTATTACTTATTGGATTTTTCGATTGCTTCCCATAATCCATTTAAATAGGTTGCACCTAAGGCTCTATCATATAGACCATAACCAGGCATTGCCTTTTCGTCCCAAATCATCCTTCCATGATCAGGTCGAATAGGTCCAGTCATACCAATATCATAAAATGCTTTCATAATTTCAAACATATCCAAAGATCCATCTGAAGACAAATGAGCTGCTTCATCAAACTTACCCGAACCAAGATGAATCACATTTCTTACATGACCAAAATGAATTCTTCCTTTAAAGCTTCTTATCATATCTGGAATATCATTATTAGGGTTTGAGCCTAAAGAACCTGTACATAATGTAATACCATTATTCATTACCGGAACTGCATCCAATAATCGTTGAATATTTTCTTTGTTATTTATAATTCTTGGTAAACCAAATACAGACCATGCCGGATCATCCATATGAATGGCCATCTTGATTCCATATTTTTCACAGGTTGGCATAATCCCATTTAAGAAATATACAAGATTTTCAAATAACTTTTCCTCATCTACCTCTTCATACATTTCAAATAATTCCTTTACCCTTGCTAGTCTATCTGGTTCCCAACCAGGCAAAATAAATCCACTAGCGTTGGCATCCATTTCTTCAAACATTTTAGTAGGATTCATCTTATCAATAAGCTCCTGATTATAAGAAAGAACTGTAGATCCATCAGGTCTTTCTTTTGCAAGATCCGTTCTTGTCCAATCAAATACAGGCATGAAATTATAACATACTAAATCAATTCCTTCTTTGCCAAGGTTTTCGAGGGTCTCGATATAATTTTCAATATATTGTTCCCTTGTAGGAAGACCAATTTTAATGTCATCATGTACATTTACACTCTCTATACCACTCAATTCAAGACCTTCTGCTTCTATTTCTTCCTTCATGGCTCTGATTGCCTCTCTACTCCATACCTCTCCAGGTTTCGTACCATAAAGAGTTGTAATAACACCTACGCACCCAGGAATCTGTCTTATTTGCTTTAAGGTTACGGTATCATATTTGCTACCAAACCATCTTAATGTCATTTTCATTCTTTCAATCCTCCTCTATTGTTATAGAAATATATAAAACAAAATCGTAATTACATGTTCTGTAAATACGACTTCGTTTAACTAACAGATAATGATATTTATTTTTATATTTTGGAAACTACGTAATCATAAAAGACTTCTTTTTGTTTTCCTAACATTTTATTTGTTATGATAAAACCATGTTTCGTAGTTGTAAATATAATAATCATACCTGGTTTTTTTGTTACTCCTTTTATTGTACTCCATTTTAAATCAGAATTTTGACTTGAGGTTTTTACATGAATTCCATTATCATCAAAACCTATCTTCATATCTTGTGGAAGCGTTTCTACCTGCCTTTTTGCGCGAATATAAATGGCTACTGGTTGAATAACCGTAAATAAAGCAATGGTCATAATGAGAAGTGCTTTCATAAAGTTATTTACCTCTCCCCAAAACTTTACTGTCAAAAGTAACATTGCAATAGTAAAGATAACATTACATACTCCTACAATCGAACCATAAATCCCGTACATCGATAATTGCCAAAGATGAAAAGCTGATGTTTGATACTTAAACTTATATTTCATATTCTCTTTAACCAAATAATGATGGAATCCATAAACTAATTTCGGGAATAAAGGTAATGAGCATAAGAGTAATAAGCATACATATATAAAATGGCAATGTGGCTTTTACAACGCGTTCCATCGACACTTTACCAACTGCAGAACCAATAAATAATACAGACCCAACAGGTGGTGTTAAAAGACCTATCCCACAATTTAATACAACCATAATACCAAACTGAACAGGATCAATACCAATTGAAGTTGCAATTGGTAGCAAAATTGGAGTAGCAATTAATATAATTGGAGCCATATCCATAATACATCCAAGAATTAAAAGAATAAGGTTAAGAAGCAATGCTAAAATAATAGGATTATCCGTAAGATTGATAATTCCATTTGCTGCTAACGTTGGAACGTGTAAACGTGTTAATAAATATCCAAAAATACTAGAAGTTGCAATCAAAATGAGCACAATAGAAAGTGTATCCACACAATCTTCTAACGCCTTCCAAACGCCCTTCCAATCAAGACCTTTATAAATAAATACACTAACAATTAAACTATAAATAACCGCAATAGCTGCTGATTCTGTTGCTGTAAAAGCACCACCAACTACACCTACTACAACTATTAAAACAGCTGCAATCGCCCAAAAGGATGAAGCTAATTGTCTTAATAAATTCATCATACTAAATTTTTCACCCTTGGGATAGTTTCTCTTAACAGAAATAATATAAGAACCTATCATCAAGGATACTGCTAATATTGCTGCTGGTAAATAACCTGCAAGGAAAAGACTTCCAACCGAAATACCACCTGCAGTGGTTGCATAAATAACCATATTGTGACTTGGTGGAACTAAAAGACCTTCACAGGATGATGTAATGGTAACTGCTGTTGAAAAATCATCATCATACCCTTGTTCTACCATCATAGGAATTAAAAGACTACCAAGAGATGCAGTATCTGCCGCTGCAGAACCAGAAATCCCTCCGAAGAAGTATGATGCAACGATATTAACCATCGCCATACCTCCTCTCATCCAACCAACACAAGCATTAGCTAGCGCAATTAATCTTTCTGAAATACCACCAGATCCCATAAGTACTCCCATCGTAATAAAGAAAGGTACTGCCATAAGGCTAAAAGAACTAATCCCCTTTACCATCTGTTGAACAATGGTAGTAAGTGGAAGACCTTGGTACAAAAGTGTAAACAAAGATGCAAGAGCTACAGCATAAGCAATAGGAAATCTTAAAAGTACCATAACAAAAAAGCTACCAATCAAAATTAATATTGCCATACTTTGAGCACTCATCATATATCCCCCTCTTTTACAAAAATTACTTTAATATGATTATATAAAGCCTCTAATTCGAAAATAACCATAGCAATACCTGCTAATGGAATAGGGAAATACATCCAAAACCTAGAAAGGTTTGGCATACTCACATAAGATCCCTTTGATCCAATTTGTATTGAATATTTCCAACCTACCACTATCATAACCACGGCTAGTACTAAAACAGCAATATCCGAGATAATATCCAAAAACAATACTAATTTTTTAGGTAGATATCTATCAAAAGCTGTCATACGGATATGTGCATTTCTTCTGATGGCTAAAGCTGCAGAAAGAACTGCCATATATGCCATACAAGTTAAAACTATTTCCTCACTCCATGATGGATCTGGTATGAAAGAAACATACCTTCCAGTCACTGCCATTGTTGTAATTAGAATATCCACTATTAATAGTACTTTACATATAAAAAGAACAACCTTATATGCTATATCATATACCGGTTTAATCTTATCAATAGTATCAAAAAATCTAGGCATATTTTCCCCTCCTTAATAAATTGGACACAAAGGCTACAATTCACCTCTGTGCCCTAAAATTAAAATTATTAAAACCTTTCTCGATCCTATTGCATATCAAGAATTTTTTGATACAATTCCGCACTATCTGCTGTAGAAGAAGAAATAATATCTTTACATGCATCTTGCCAAGGTGTAATATCATCCACTTCTACAATATTTATACCTTCTTCTTTCAACTCATCTAACACTTTCTTCTCAGCTTCTTCAGAAATCTTTCTATTGAATTCTGATGCATATTTACCTGCTTCTACAAGGATATTTTGTTGTTCTTCTGTAAGTTTATCCCAAGCTTCATCTGTAATTATTACTTGGATTGCCCCAAGTGTATGACCATCAAGAATTAGGTTTGGTGCAACTTCTTGAAAAGCATTGGATTTATAGTTAGCAACAGGTTGTTCAGCACCATCTACTACACCTGTTTGTAATGCAGAATAAAGTTCACCAAAAGATACAACGGTAGGAGAAGCATTTAGTCCTTCGACCATACCATTCATAATAGGGTCATTAGACACTCTAAGCTTCATACCCTTTAAATCTTC
>JAAYSE010000119.1 GCA_012524135.1 Candidatus Epulonipiscium sp.
GATACAGGTACCGATGATGCAATTGCTATTATTGCTGCACTATATAGTAAGGATATAGAAGTACTTGCACTTACATCTGTCAATGGTAATGTGGCACATCAATATACGTCAAGAAATAATTTGAATTTACTTGAATATTTAAAAGTAGACAATGTTTTAGTGGCGAAAGGAGCTGAAATTCCTTTATATCCTAGAGGAAATTATTATGGGACGACTCATGGAAAAACAGGATTAGGAACTGTTGAGATTCCTGAAGCGAAAAACCTTAAATTTTGTAAGGATAATGCTATTGAAACGATACGAAAAGAGGCGAAAAAACAAAAGGGGAATCTAGAGCTTTTAGTAATTGGTCCAATGACAAATATTGCTATGGCAATCTCTTTGTATCCAGAAATTATTAGTGAAATAAAGCATATTTGGTTTATGGGTGGTGCGATAAGAGGAGGTAATGTGACAACAACAGCGGAGTTTAATATATGGGTAGATCCGGTTGCTGCAAAAATGGTCATTAATAGCGGCATTCCAATGACTATGGTTGGACTTGATGTTACAGAAAGAGCCATTTTAAATAGAGAAGATGGACAAAGATTAAGAAAGATAGGAACAAAAGCATCTATATTAGTAGCAGATATCTTAGACTATATGTTTCGTAGGCATAGGGAAGGTGGAGAAGACGCGATGATGCACGATGCTCTTGCACTTGCAGCAGCAGTTTATCCAGAATGTCTTACATGTATCGATTACTACGTGGATGTGGAATGTGAAGGTGTATATACAGCTGGACATACGATGGTGGATATTAGAGGTAAACTTGGCAAGAAACCAAATGTAAGCGTAGCAGTGGATTTAGATCTTGGCAAGTTTAAAGAATGGCTAATAGGTTGTATAGAAAGTAGCGTATAATCATGAATATAACAACACAAAAGAAAGCATGGTCTATTATTACAGAAAAAAGATTTTATACAAATATAATGATTTTAGCAATTCCTATTATTCTTCAGCAATTTTTACGGGTAAGTGTAGATACTGCGGATAGTATTATGCTAGGAAGTATAGATCAGATTCATATGACTGCAGTATCACAAGCCCAGCAAATCTTTTTTATATTTTATACATTATGTCATGGATTTGCTGCTGGTTGTTCTGTACTCATTGCTCAATATTGGGGGAAACAAGCCAAAGAGGAGATTAAAACTCTTTTTGCGATAGGAATAAAATCAATTTCTATTTTTTCTATTTTAGTTTCTGTTCTTGTTATGTTTTATCCCAATATATTTATGAGAATCTATAGCAATGATCTTGAAATTATTACATTAGGTTCATCGTATTTACGAATTGCATCTTGTATGTATTTACCTTGTGCAATCAGTACCATGTTATTTGCATGTTGTAGAGGAATTGAACAAGTTGGAATTTCTTTTTATGCAAATGCAATATCGTATCCACTTAATATTTTATTCGACTATTGTTTTATTTTTGGAAAATTTGGATTACCTAAAATGGGGATCAATGGAGCTGCTTTAGGAGCAGTGATAGCAAGATTGATAGAATTTTTAATCTTAGTGGGTTATGTATTTTTTAAGGAGAAAAATATAGGGTTAAAATTTAAGGATCTTTTGCGTCGAGATAAAAAATTAAGTAAGGATTATTATTGGATTAGTACCCCAATTATTGCTCATGAGTTAATTTGGTCTACAGGTACTACGGCAGGTAGTGCAATAACAGGACAGATGGGTACAATGGTTGTTGGTGGTTATAATGTAGCAAATGTATTAAATCAACTTGTAACTTGTGTTATGAATGGAACCTTACATGCGTGTTCTGTTACGATGGGTAAAGCCATTGGTTCAGGAGAAAGCAAGAAAGAAATTAAAAGACAAGCAAATAGTATGCTTGCGATAGGTTTCATTGGTGGAATGGTTATTGGAATTTTGACTTTGGCAGTAAGCATTCCTTTTATTAGTTTATATCATCTTTCTACAGAAGCTAGAACTTATGCAAAATGGTTTGTACTCATTTTTGCAATGATATGGCCCTTTTCAGGGATGGAGATGACGGGATTGATTGCAACACTACGTGCTGGTGGAGATGGAAAAACAGGATTCATTGCAGATATTTTTACGATGTGGATGATTACAATTCCTCTTGCTTCCTTAGGAGCTTTTGTATTTCATTGGTCACCCATTGTTGTAATTGCAATTATTAAATTTAATATTGTTTTAGAAGCTTTAGTTGGAATATTACGAATCCGTTCTATGAAATGGATTCGAGATCTAACATCAGAGTAAAAAATAAGGAGGAAGAATATGAATAAGTTTATGAAAAAAGTAATGGCAATCAGTTTAACAGTAGCAATGATTTTTTCACTTGCCGCATGTGGAGAAAAGAATCAACCAGGCAAAACAGAAGGACCTTCTGAAAAAGGA
>JAAYSE010000016.1 GCA_012524135.1 Candidatus Epulonipiscium sp.
AAGGAGGATTTTTGTGACCATTAAAGATATTGCTGAATTAGCAGGCGTTTCTATATCCACTGTATCTAAGATTATCAATAATAAAGATGAAAATATTAATATTGAAACTAGAAATCGTGTGCTAAAGATTGTCAAAGACTATAACTATATTCCATATAGTACAGTGAGGGCAAACTCTACTACAAAAACGTTTATACTGGGTGTGCTATTAAAATCAAAATCACAAACCAATCTTTTTTTAAATGGAATAATAAAAATTGCACAAGAAAATGGATATAGCATTTTAATATATGATAGTATGGAAGATCCAACTCGTGAATTAAAAAACATTACTTCTCTATGCAAAAATAATGTAGATGGGGTTATTTGGGAACCAGTAAAAGAAGAAAGTCTTACACATAAATTTTATTTTGAAAAACAAGACATTGAAATTTGCTACGTCAATACGCCAGCAAATCCTGATTCTTACTTCATCGATTTTATTCAAATGGGATATGAAGCAACAAACATCTTATTAAGATATGGGCATACCAAAGTTGGTTGTTTAACAAAACCAAATAGTACGCGATCTGATATGGTTTTTGAAGGATTTAAAAAATGCCTTTTTGACAATGAAATTACTTATAATGACAATATGAATTTATCCATCGAATCCACTGAATGGTATAATCATATTCTTACCCATAATCCTACAGGGATCGTAAGTACTCACTACGCTTCCTCATTAATCCTTATGGAACAGCTTTCAAAAATTCAATTTCTTATTCCTTATGATTTATCGCTAGTGAGCCTAAGGGATGATGTAAGGGAAGATATTCGTTTTCCTATGATTTCAAGTATTAAAATTCCTTATTATGAATTTGGTGAATTTAGCTGTAAACGCCTAATCGAACAATGCGAAAAAAAAGAAAGTCCTGTTCAAGTATTTCAAACCGACTTTCCTTTAGAGAATACAAGTAGCCTTGATATTCCATTTTCATCACGAAACAAAAAAATTATAGTAGTAGGAAGCGTAAATATAGATGTTACATTGAATGTAAACGAACTTCCACAACCTGGGAAAACAGTAAGTACAAATAAACACTCTATAATGACAGGCGGAAAAGGAGCCAATCAAGCTGTTGGTGTTGCAAAACTAGGAAGCGATGCAGCACTGATTGGAAAAGTGGGGAATGACTATGAATCCAATCTAGTATATTCTTGTATGGAAGAAAATAATGTAGATGCACAAGCTCTTAAACGAGATCCACATTTAGAAACTGGAAAAGCATATATTCATCTGCAAAATGATGGTGAGAGTATGATCACTATTTTGACCGGAGCTAATGATCATCTATCATCGGAAGATATTTATTCCCATACAAAACTTTTCGAAAACACCGGATATTGCCTCCTTCAAACAGAAGTACCAGAAGAAACTATTTTAGCCGCAGCAAAACAAGCTCATCAATATGGCGCTAAAAATATTTTAAAACCTGCAGCTATAAATAAAATAAATCATTCCTTACTAAAATTAATCGATATTTTTGTTCCAAATAAAAAAGAAGCAGAAATACTATGTCCCAATATTCCTGATATCAAACAAAAAGCACTTCATTTTATGGATATGGGAGCAAAAACAGTTATTATTACTCTAGGCCGATCTGGTTGTTATGTTCAATCAACTTCTTTTTCTGACTATATACCTGCGGCTAACTTTATTCCTGTGGATACCACTGGGGCAGCCGATGCATTTATTGCCGCATTAGCCGTTTACCTTTCTTCTGGTTATAGCATAGAAAATGCAGCTAAAATAGCAACCTATGCAGCAGGCTTTTGTATCTCTAGACAAGGTGTCATCCCCGCCCTTGTAGATCGTAATTCTTTAGAAACGTATATAAAAAGCATTGAACCTGATCTATTAAGTTAGTATCATCCTTGGATGATACTAACTTACTCATTGTATAAAATCTTATATGAATCTATATTTTTACTTTTTAGACTTAATCCGCTCTCTTATCACCTAAGAAAAAAAGTGCCACTGTGCCAATACCTGTGTGAGAACCAATAACAGTACCTATGCTATTAATCATTACTGGCTCTTTTAAGTTAGGAAAATTTTCTTCGATTAAATCAGCTACCTTTCGTGCATCATCATAGCATGCTGAATGGGATATAAAACATTTGCCTGAATACTCTAGCCCATTTTCTGCATGTTCTTTCATTTTTTTCACTATTTCATTAATTACATGTTTCTTCCCCCGAATTTTGGAACGTGGAATCAATTTTCCATCATCGTTCATATTTAATAAAGGACAAATATTTAATAACCCTCCTACCATTGCAGAAGTGGCTGATATACGGCCTCCCCGTTTATAATGAGTAAGATCCGTAGAAAAAAACCAATGATGAACCTTTAACTTATTTTCCTCTACCCATGTATAAACCTCTTCAATAGTTGCTCCACGATCACGCATATCTGCAGCTGAATCTGTAAGTAATCCATAACCTGAAGAAGCACCTAAAGAATCTACAATCATAATTTTCCGTTCTGGATATTTGGATAATAGCTCCTCCCTGGCTATGCATGCGGAATTGTATACCCCTGACAAACCTGTAGAAAGAGAAATATGTAATATATCTTTTGAATCCCTTAGATAAGGTTCAAAAAAATCTATAAACTGTCCTACATTTACCTGAGAAGTAGTTGGCATTGCTCCTTTTTCTATTCGATGATAAAATTCTTCAAAAGACATAGTTTGACCAAGATCATCTGGGTATTCTTGACCATCCATATTAAAATGAAACGATACAAAAGGGATCTTCCTTTTTTGAAAGTATTCATAAGGCATATCTGCTGTAGAACAACAAGTTAAAACAAAATTTGACATTTTCAACACTCCTTCATCATCATATTTTTTATTGATCTTGATACCGTTCTCCTATGTCCTTATCAATTAGTTCCTATCCAACATTATGTTATTATTATACTTAATTTATTCAAAAAATCATATTGATTTCTTTTTTATCGATATCTAATCAAGTTAGATGTATTGTAACCTTGTTATTTATGTATGTCAATAAATATAATAAGACTTGACAGTATCTCTTGAGTTTGCTATACTATGCTAAATTATAAAACAATTAAATACTGTGGATTGATCATCCTGAGAGGTGGAGGGATCTGGCCCTATGAAACCCAGCAACCTAC
>JAAYSE010000017.1 GCA_012524135.1 Candidatus Epulonipiscium sp.
ATAAAAAGGAGATGAGAGAATGAAAAAATTTTTAACCGACCCTACTGTATTTGCAGTTCATCGATTAAAGGCACATTCAGACCATCATTATTATGATAATTTCGAAGATGCACAAGCAAAAGAAGAAATGATATATCGTAAAAGTTTAAATGGTCCATGGAAATTTCATTATGCTAAAAATCCCCGAAGTCGTATTGCAGATTTTTATAAAAAAGATTTTCAAGATGATGGATGGGATATTATCCAAGTTCCTGGGCACATTCAGTTACAGGGATATGATAAACCTCATTATGTCAACACCATGTATCCTTGGGATGGACATGAAGCGATATATCCACCAGAAATTCCTCAAGAATATAATCCTGTAGGATCTTATATCCGCTACTTTACGCTACCTAAAAAATGGGAAGGTTCCCCCGTTTACATATCTTTTCAGGGAGTCGAATCTGCTTTTTATTTATGGATAAACGGAGAGTTTGTAGGATATAGCGAAGATAGTTTTACTCCAGCTGAATTTGATATTACTTCTTTTCTTATTGAAGGAGAAAATAAAATAGCGGTAGAAGTATATAAGTGGTGTAGTGGTAGTTGGTTAGAAGATCAAGATTTTTGGCGACTATCAGGTATTTTTCGTGATGTTTATCTTTATACAGTACCTCCCGTTCATATTTACGATCTTTTTGTAACGACGGATTTAGACGAAAATTATGAAAATGCTACCATACAAAATACCTTACAATTACAATATCAAAAGGATAAAAAAGTCAAAGTCTCTTTTACCCTCTATGATCAACAAGGGAATAAAGTAGTACAGACAAAACCGATAGTGACAGAAGAGAAAGAAATCATTCTATCTGCTGTTTTACCTAAGGCACATTTATGGAGTGCCGAAGATCCTTATTTATATACGATGTATATGGAGATTCGAGATGAAGAGACAGACGAAATCATAGAAGTTGTCCCTCAAAAAGTAGGTATTCGTAAATTTGAAATGATTAATAACATAATGCATCTGAATGGAAAACGAATAGTATTTAAAGGAGTAAATCGACACGAATTTAGTTGTTATCATGGTCGAGCAGTAACCAAAGAAGAAATGCTTTGGGATATCAAGTTTTTAAAACAACATAATTTTAATGCGGTACGAACGTCTCATTATCCCAATCACTCTTATTGGTATGAACTATGTGATGAATATGGACTTTATGTTATTGACGAAACAAACTTAGAAAGTCATGGAACGTGGCAACGAGGGGGAAAAGTTCACCCCGATATTGTTATTCCGGATGGAAAGGCAGAATGGTTAGACAATGTGATAGATCGTGCACAATCAATGCTAGAAAGAGATAAAAATCACCCATCCATTCTTCTTTGGTCTTGTGGTAATGAAGCATATGGTGGAGAAAATATTTATAAAATGTCCGAGTTTTTTAGGAACCGAGATCATACTCGTTTCGTTCATTATGAAGGCATAGCCAGTGATCGACGATTTAACGATTCATCCGATATGGAAAGTCAAATGTATACCACAGCAGCAAAAGTAGAAGAATATTTAAACAACGATCCACAAAAACCCTTCATCCTTTGTGAATATACCCATGCTATGGGTAACTCTAATGGTGCTATGCATAAATATATAGAACTAGAAGATAAATATCCTATGTATCAAGGAGGATTCATCTGGGATTATATTGATCAAGGTATTATGACCAAGGATCAATACGGGAAAGAATATATTGGTTTTGGCGGAGATTTTAATGATCGTCCTACAGATTACAATTTTTGTGTTAACGGTCTAGTCTATGCCAATCGAAAACCTTCACCTAAAATGCAAGAAGTAAAATACCTATATCAAAACTTTAAACTTTATCCAACAGAAAATACCGTACGCATTAAAAATAATAGCTTATTTACCTCTACATCCGATTTTAAACTACAATGGACATTGAAAAAAGAAGGATATCCTTTGCTAACCGGAGTAGAAGAAAGCAATGTAGCACCTTTAGACGAACAAACGATAAATTTACCTATTCCAGCACAAACCGTAGAAGGAGAATATAGTGTTGATGTAGCTTTGGTGTTAAAAGAAGATAATTTATGGGCGAAAGCAGGACATGAAGTAGCCTTTGGTCAATATATATATACGATTCAAGGAGAAACTCAACAAATTCCAATGGAGAAAAAGTATCTTCAAGTAGAAGATTGTGATTTTAACATAGGAGTGAAAGGCGAAAACTTTCATTTTATCTTTTCCAGACCCTATGGTGGTTTAATTTCTATGAAATACGGCAATCGAGAAATGATACATCATCCAATAATGCCGAATTTTTGGCGTGCCATGACCGATAATGATCGTGGAAATCATATGGCACAAAGGCAAGCACAATGGAAGATTGCTAGTTTATATGCAAAACATACTCATGTGGATCTTCAACAAGAGGATGAAAGTGTAACGATAACCTATACGTATGATTTATCTACAACACCTAAAGTATATTGTACGGTAGCATATACGATTGATGGCAATGGTAAAATAAAAGTAGAATTATTATATAAAGGGAATCCAGATTTATCTCCTATGCCAGCTTTTGGAATGACATTTAAAATACCTTCTCAATATCAAAATGTAACTTGGTATGGAAATGGACCAGAAGAAAGTTATTGGGATCGTAAACATGGCGCTCGATTAGGAATTTTTAAAAAGAAAGTTATCGATCATATAGCAGACTATGTTATTCCTCAAGAATGTGGAAATAAAACAGATATCCGCTGGATTACCGTTACTAATCCTCAAGGATTGGGAATAAAAATATCCGCATCCAAACCGTTTGAATGTAGTGTTTTGCCATATACTTGTCATGAATTAGAAAATGCATATCACCATTATGAACTCCCACCTATTTATCATACTGTTATTACGATAAATAAAAAACAGATGGGAGTAGGCGGTGACAATAGTTGGGGAGCACCTATTCATACAGAATATATGATTCCTGCTCATCAAGATATAGAATTTGAATTTACTATTGAGCCTTTATACTCTTAAGCGTTTGATGCCAGTTATCTACGTAATCCCCGAGAGCCCATTCGGCCATAATGACTTTTTCATTTTCTTTTAAAGGGATTCTTTCCAATGGCGTATTTGAAAATACGCCATTTTCTATGGCATAAATACCAATTTCTTTTTTTGTTATTACGATTAAAAGGTCTTGGCTTGGAGAAGTAAAAGCATCCAGTGCATCTGGTATTTTATCTTTAATATGAGTCCAGGAAATAGAAAGATAATCATAGAAAATAAGTTCAGAAGGAGGAAATAGAGGAAGGGTATAATCAAATATCGTATCTTCCTTCTCTTTTTGATAATGAATTCTTCCTTTAAAAAACCAATGTCCTATTCGGCGTTCCAATCCTATATTATTCAAAAAATCATTCGGCTTTATTAATTGTTTCTTTGTAATTTCTTTATCTGTCATCATTTTTTGTAGCTGAGATTCCATGACCATTTCTGCCTTTTCTCCAGCCAAATCAGAAATTTTCACATTTCGATTACTAGGAAGACTGTCAATAGGCAAAATCTGTAGTTTTTTTGTTTTCCATATTTCATTTCGATAAGAGTACTTTCCATTTCCTATCATTTCAATTGCTACATAATCATTTCCAATATAATCAATATACTTAAAAAGATCTCCTGTTTTTCCTAACCAATCCAGTGCATTTAAAGAAGGAGTAAGATCATTTTTAAGTTTTTGAGTCTGTTGAATAGGATGAGGCAATAATAAATCTTCTTGTTTTTCCTCTTCTGTGTGTCGTATAATGTCTAATTTCCAAAATCCACTTCTTCGCGGAAAGAAAATTCCATCTAGTTCTAGAAAAGGATACATTTCACCATCTTTTGCTGCTAACCATAAAGTTCGATAGAAAGCTTGAGAGGCATCAGTAGAACGCAATCCGATTAAAACACCAGATCGCATTGTTTCTTTTTCATCTGTATTTTCACCTAAAGTCTTTTTTTCATTGTTAGAATGAATATCATTTTCTAAACTCATAGTATAATTTAGCATAATTCTTTCCAAACTATCTACTTCATCGCTAATCTTCGTTAAATAAAAATGATCATTTGCCATATTTAAAACCAATTCATTAGAATTGATCCATAAAATTTCACAGAAAAATTTATCCTGATCAATAACAGTAATAATGTCTAAATCATCTTTAGAAAAAGGATCAAAATGATCTCCGGGATAATAAATAAGATAATCTTCCTTAGATACTCGTTTCATTTTATAAGTAGGATTTTTTAAAAAAAGGTTGCCCAAAACAATAAAATCCTTAGAAAATTGAAAGTTTTCTAATTCCGATTTTTCTTCTTGTTTTTCATTATCTTTATTTATAGGAGTAGCTTTCCAAGTTCCACGAATTGGAGTTTGTTCGTTGGATGGGGGTACAATACCATGAGTAGGAGAAGGTTCAGAAGAGATCAGATTACAACTCGTCAATAAAAACATTATTACAAGTCCATATAATAAATAAAATAATTTCTTCATTTATCCACGCTCCTGTAAAGGAATCTGGATGATAACTTCCGTTCCTTTTTGTAATTCACTTTTAATTTCTAAATGACCATTCATTAACTGAATAATTTCATCACAAATAGATAATCCAATTCCATTTTTGGATTTACTTGTTTTTCCTTTATAAAATTTTTCTTTTACTCTCGGTAATTCTTCAGCTGCAATACCACATCCCGTATCTTGAATACAAAAATGAAAATAAGGTTTTTCATAAGAAGCAGAAAGAATTACTTTTCCACCAGCGGGAGTAAAATTAAAAGCATTATCCAATATATTAATAAAAACTTGTTTTAAACGATATTCATCTGTATACGTCATAGGAAGATCTTTTTCACAAATTACTTGAAAGTCAATTTGATCTCGTAAAGCCCTAGGAGTTAGTTGTTTCTTCATATGTTTGATAATGGCCGTCATATCTACTTGCTCTGGATTCAGTACAATTTTATGAGATACAAACTTAGAAAAATCCAACAATTCCTCGACCATCTCTGTTAATCGATCGCTTTCTTTTTCAATAATCTCTAAACCATCAAAAAGCATTTTTTTACTCTCATATCCTCCCTTTAATGTCATAGCCCAACCTTTAATCGAAGTAAGAGGAGTACGAAGTTCATGAGAAATAGAAGAGATAAAATCTGTTTTTAATTGTTCCCGTTTCAAAATTTCTTCTGCCATATAATTCAATGTATCAGAAAGTTTTCCTATTTCATCATCATGTTTCTTTTTACTTTTAACTTTAAAATCTCCTAACGCCATTTTTTCAGCTGTTGCAGTTACTTCTTTTACAGGACCAATGATTGAATTAGCCAACAATAAGCTTACAAGACCAGATAGCATAATAACGATAGCACCAAGTCCTAAAAAGACAGTAGTAATATTTTGAATCTCTTGATTCACTTCCCGTAAAGAACTAGTAAAACGTAGTACCCCTACAATTGTATGGTTCGAATATAAAGGTGCAGATACAGACATCACCGGATCTATATCATATTCTACCTTTCCTATCCACCTTCCACGTTGCTCTTTTAAAGCTTTATTCACATCTTCCATTTTAGAAAGATCCGAAGGCATTACCCCGATTGAGTCCATCAATACTTTTCCTTCTAAATCAATAATTTGTACCTGAGCGGTGGTTTGTTTCCAGAAAGTATCTACATTATACAATACATTTTCCTCTAACGTGGCATGAGAAAAATATTGTTGGTATAAGTTAGTGGACATATTTAATTGGTTATACAAATTCTCTTCTAAATTTTGATAATAATTTTGTTTTACTGTTTGGATAATAAAAATTTCTAATGTAATAACCGTGATTAAAATAATAAACATAAAATTAATTACTAATTTTTTCTTAATGCTTTTCACGATTCCCATCCTTTTTCAATGACTATTTTTACCTTTATAGTAAACCTTTTTAAGTTAAAATGTGTTACAGAAAAGTTACAGTCTACTGTAGACATTTTATTTCATCCATTTTCATACGTTGTACTAAGTCTATAATTTATTTTATCATAACAAAAAACATTTTCCATCCATAGAAAAATGGAAAGATCATTAGATTAATTTAATAGCATAAGATATATTATAGAAGTTTAACGAAAGGAAATTAGAAAATAGGTATATTGATGAATTTGTATATTTCAAACAAAGTACATTTTATATTGTAGATATTTTATGCAAAAGATAGAGAACTCTTTAGTGATAATGTAGAAAACACTAAATAAAGTTGAAAAAGATTATATAAGGTGTATATTGTATATGAGAAATGTTAATAAAATAACAAAAAATTGAATATATTAAAGGAGGGTAAAAGATGGAAACTAGTAAAAATGTAAAAAAATTATACGTTTAGTGAAGAACAAATAAAAAAATTAGATGAAATTATTGAAAAAAATAATTCTCGCACTAAACTGATTCCTATGTTAGAAGAAATTCAACAATTACTAGGTTTTGTTCCCGTAGAAGTACAAGAACGAATTGCTCAAAAAACAGGTATTAATGAAAATGACATCTACGGAGTTGTTTCCTTTTATTCTTATTTTACCATGCAACCAAGAGCTAGACATAGAATACAAATATGTTTAGGAACTGCGTGCTATGTCAAAGGTGGAAAAGAAATTGCTGAGAAAATTGAATCAACACTTCAAATTAAATTAGGAGAAAATACACCGGATGGTAGATTTACTTATGAAGAAGCAAGATGTTTTGGAACTTGTGGTTTAGCACCTGTTCTAGTAGTAGATGGAACCGTTTATGGAAAAGTAAAACTAGAAGATGTAGATGAAATTTTAAGCCGTTATGAATAAATAGGGGGGTGACTCATTTGGTAGTAAAAGATTTAGAAGGATTAAAAAAAATAAAAAATCAAACACTAGAAATACAATCTTTAGATGATACCAAAAATAGAAAAAGAATAACTGTTCATATGGGTACCTGCGGTATTGCTTCAGGTGCACAGGACGTTCTAAATACATTCAAAAAATTAGTTCGAGAATCCAAAGAAAAAGATATCAAAATAGAAACAACAGGATGTATGGGAATTTGTTCTAAAGAACCACTGGTTACCGTTGAAATTATCAATCAAGAACCTATTATTTATGAATATGTAAACAATGAAAAAGCAATGGAAATATTTAATACTCATATTCAAGAAGGAAAAGTATTAAGTAAATATGCATTTGTTAGAGGAAAAGAAAGTGAAATCGAAGAAAGAGTACAAAATAACGGTGCAATAAAAGGACAAGAAGTTCTTGATGATTCAATAAAAGGAATCGAAGAAATACCATTTTTTAATCTTCAAAAAAGAATCGTTATGAGAAATAGAGGAGCAATTGATCCTTTTAAAATAAATGATTATATTGCAAGAGATGGTTATGAAGCTGCTTATAAAGCATTAAAAGAAATGGATAGTAAAAAAATTATTCAAACCATTCTGGATTCTGGACTACGTGGACGTGGAGGAGCAGGATTCCCAACAGGATTAAAATGGAAGTTTGCATCTCAACCACAATCAGAAGAAAAATATATTATTTGTAATGCCGATGAGGGAGATCCAGGAGCCTTTGTTTGTGGAGAAGAAACGGCTCTTATTCATTCCATCCAAGGTCAAAGAGGAAATCCTAGATTAAAAATTCCTTACCCAGCAGAAAAAGGATTATTTAACAAGCCTACGGTAATTGATAATGTAGAAACATTAGCCAATATTGCTCCCATTATTTTAAAGGGAAGTGACTGGTTTACTAAGATCGGTACCGACAAAAGCAAAGGAACAAAAGTATTTTCTATTACAGGAGATATCGTAAACGTAGGATGTATCGAAGTACCTATAGGAACTTCCATTCAAACAGTAATCGAAGATATCGCATCTCCTATGGAAGGTGCTAAAATAAAAGCAGTACAGTTAGGAGGTCCTTCTGGAGGATGTCTTCCTGTACAATACTTTGACACACCCCTAGACTATGAACCCCTAAAAGATTTAGGAACCATCATGGGATCTGGTGGAATGATTGCTATTAATGAAAAAAAATCAGCAGTAGATATAGCACGCTTTTTTGTACGTTTTTGTGCCAGTGAATCCTGTGGAAAATGTTTACCCTGTAGGGAAGGTACCCGTCAGATGGTAAATATTTTAGACAAAATTTGTAGTGGTAATGGAACTACCGAAGATATTAATAAGCTGGAAGATTTAGCTCTTGTAGTTAAAAAGACGTCACTTTGCGGACTTGGAAAAACAGCTTCCAATCCTGTTTTAAGTACATTACAATACTTTAGAAATGAATACGAAGCTATTGTTCAATAGATGAAAAGGGGTGAAATAGATGATTTTTAGTAATTCTTTAGACTATGAAGCAATAACCAATCAATTAGATAAAGAAAATGATGTAATCACCATTATTGGATGTAATACATGTATTCGTGTCTCGGGAGCAGGTGGACCCGACAAAATGAAAGCGTTAGCTTTACAATTAAAAAAAGATGGATATAACGTCAAAGATGGTTTTATGCTACCTATTGCTTGTATGGAACCTTATCTTGCGACTGCAAAACTCGCCCATGAAGTAAATACCATTGTAGTTTTAGCCTGTACCGCAGGAGTTTCCAATATAAAACGAAATTATCCTCATCTAAAAGTAGTAGAAACCGTTGATAATATCGGATTAATTGTTGCAGATACCAATAAAGGGGTTTTAAAAATTGCTATGCCTTATGAAAAACATCAACATAAATTAGGCGAAGAATACCCTATCGGTTCAGACGGAAAAAATAAAATGCCAAAGGAACAAATACCAATTAAAGTGGGGGTGAACTAAATGATAATTTCACTAAGAGATATTAGTTACGAAGAATTAAAAAATAAATTAAGTAAAGACGACAAAATTTTATTATGGAGTTGTAATACCTGTATCAAATTTTGTGGTGTTGGTGGATATGACAAAATGGTACTATTAGAAAAAATGCTTACTGCGGATGGTTATACCGTTATAGGAAAAGAATTAGTAAGTATCGCTTGTTTGTACTCCTTAACAGAACAGCACCAACAAGATCCCAATAAAAAAGAATTATTTGATGAAGCAACGGCAGTCATTTCTTTAACCTGTGAAGATGGATATGAAACAGCAGAGGCCGTTTTTAAAGATAAAAAAGTAATCCGAGTGGTAAAAACCTTAGGTGTTGGAAACTTTTCTATGGATCGAGGTCCTATCTTAACCGCACCCTTTGAATGGACAGAATTAGAACAAAATGATCAAGGGTATTCATTTCCAGAAGTCGCAGAAAAGTTAAATCTCTATCCAACATTCTTTGATAGAAACGAGGCGGCACCTGATAGTACAGATGATCTTATTCGTATTACAATCAATCAAAAAGAATATCAAGTAAAAAAAGATATTACTATTATGCAAGCATGTGAACAAAATGGTATTAAAATTCCTCATTTATGCCATGAATCCGATCTAACGCCAGATGCTAATTGTAGATTATGTTTAGTAAAAGTAAAAGGAGAACAAGAATTAGCCCCTGCTTGTGCCACAACCGTTAAAGAGGGTATGGAAATCACTACAGAAGATGAGGAACTGAATCATAATCGCAGGATTCTTTTAGAATTACAAATGGCTTCTCATGAACATAATTGTTTAACCTGTCACAAAGGAAATCCATGTATTGCAGGTTCTTGTGAACTACAAGAACTCATCCGAGAATTTGATATTAAGGAATCCAGGTATGAACAAAACAAAGAAAAATATCCGATTGACAATACCAGTCCCGTACTATCTTATGATCCTAACAAATGTATTTTATGTGGACGATGCGTGCGTGCATGTAGTGAAATTGCATGTCAAAACAATTTAGGTTTTATCAATAGAGGTGCAGATACATTGGTAGCTGCAGGAGCCAATAAGGATTTTGATCAATCAATATCTCTAGTACATTGTGCAACGGGTACATGATTGATTTTGGCACCTTTTTTCACCATTACAATAATAGGAAGTTCAGTAATTGCTATAGTATACCACGTGCCACCTTGTAATTCTTCCTTAGTAAAGTAATTAACCCAAGTACCTTGTGGAAGATATACTCTACGTTCTGTTGTATTCGCTTTCATTATAGGTGCAACTAACAGATCGGATCCAAAGAAATACTCATCGTCTATCAGCCATGAGGTATCGTCATCAGGATACTCAAAGAATAAGGTTCTAAGAAGGGGATACCCTTTTTCAATACTTTTTAAAGATTGTTCTTTAATATATGGAAGTAAGCTGTATTTAAGTTCTACAGATTTTCTGAATAAATGAGTGAATTCTTTGCTATATTTCCAAGGTTCTTTTGGAGGATTACCATGACAACGACTATGAGAAGTTAGCATGCCAAAAGCTGTCCATCTGCCATATAATTCTTCAGGACTTTTTTGCGTAAAGCCACCAATGTCATGACTCCAAAATGTAAAACCACAAAGTCCAAGTGATAATCCAGCACGTAAGGTAGCAGCCATGGCACTATCTGTAATTTCAGCATCGCCTCCCCAATGAAGAGGATATCTCTGGCTGCCAGCCCAGGTACTGCGGGCCCAAATAATATTTTCTCCAGTACATTCTTTTGTAATAGTAGCAACTGCTTTATTATACCGAAGAGGATAAAGATTATGCTCATATTTTCCGCTTTTACCTGAGTGGTACATTGCACGATAGGGGGCACCTTCTCCAAAATCTACTTTGATAGCGTCAATTCCTTTATCAAATAAATTTTTAAGAAGGCCTTGATACCATGTAACAGCCTTAGGATTACTAAAATCGATAATAGCATCTTCCGTAGGTAATGTATGATCAAAATTCGTTACTACATATCCTTTTTGAATGGCTTCTTCAAACAATTCATTAGTAGGAGTAATATATGGAAGTTGCCATAGTGAAATATGGTATCCCATTTCTTTTAAATCTTTAATCATTTGATCTTCATCATCAAAGCGAGTATGAGAGAATTTATAATTGCATTTCCAATCTTCTTCAAACCAGCCTGTGTCTAAATGAATGACATCACAGGGTATGTTAGCTTTTCGTAGTTTTGTGGCTACTTCTCGAGCTTGTTTTTCGGAATCATAAGTAATTCGACTCATCCAAAGACCAAAACTCCAATCTGGTGGCATGGATCCCCTACCAGTAAGAGCTGTATATTCCTCTAGGATTTCTTTAGGAGTTCCTAAAAATATAAATAAATCTAAGACATCATCGCCTAGATATAAGGTAGTTGCTTCATCATAAGCAGCTCCAAAATCAAAAGTCATAGGTGCACTAGAATGCATGAACATACCATACCCATTGCTACTAATGAAAAAGGGTATTGGTTTATACATATCAGAAGTTTGTGCTCCTAATTAAAATAGATATTATCAAATTTCCCAAATGCTTTATCAATATTTATTGGCTGATTAAGCATGTAAGTTCCAAAATCTCTCATTTTAAAATACCTCCTTATTATTGTTTTACAGCACCTGATGTAAGACCACCTAGAATGTATTTTTGTAAGAATATAAAGATAAGAACTACTGGGATGATGACAACGGTTCCAAATGCCATGATTCTATTCCATTGTATGCCGTATTTTCCTATAAAATTATAGATACCTGCTGTAATGG
>JAAYSE010000120.1 GCA_012524135.1 Candidatus Epulonipiscium sp.
ACTAATTACTAGTAATACGGAAAGAAAATTAGCTATCTTTTTCTTCATACTACTTACCCCTTTCTATTATTATTGTTGTTATCCTTATCTTTATTTTATACTATTTATATACTATCATCAATGCAATATCCTCTATTATTGTGTAATATTATGAACTAAGCTTAATAAAATATCTTTATTATTGAAAAAAATATCATTAGTTCTAAGAAAAATCTTTATTAACTAACTTTTTTGGTTATATTGTAAAATGATTATCTCAATTAATAACTAAAAACAATCTCAGCCTTTCATTTCAAATACATCAATACCCACCCAGCCAACGATTCTAATACTACAAGATTCATAATACTTTCTCCTTTTTCAATATATACTTTTATTGTATGTCTTTTGAAATATTTTTACAATAACAAGGTGGAATCAAATTTAATTCTTGCTGATATTGACTAGGACTTTTACCTATTACTTTTTTGAAAATTTTTGAAAATAATAATGGATCTTCATAACCTACTGAATGAGCAATATATCCAATAGGTAAATCTTCTTTCCTCATCAATTCACATGCTTTATTAATCCGAAATTTAATTAAAAATTCCTGTGGTGAAAGATGTAACGTCTGTTTAAATAAAGTGTATAAATAACTCCGATGAAGTCCTACATGATCAGCCATATCTTGAATAGTTATTTTTCTGGAATAACCTTTCTCTACAAAATCTACTGCTTTTTTAACATAATAATCCTCTTCCCCCTCCTTCGTTAACTCACGTCCTTGACGATGCGCCTCTTCTATTAAATAAGAAAAGAATAGATGTAAGTGACCTAATAAATAATTTTCTCTACCCCTAGAAAATTGTTTACTTTCCATCATTTTTTGAAAACAATATTGTATATCATTATTATGATCATAAACAAAAATAGGAGACTCCTTGCTCAACCCGCATTGATACAAATAATGTTCTGCTTGCAATCCATGAAATCCAACCCAAACATAATGCCATGGATCTCTTTCATCTGCCTGATAATATGTAAGAATTTCTGGACAAATTAAAAAACCTTGACCCTTTCTTAGAGAGTACATATTTTTACCATCATCATATACTCCTTTTCCATTTAAAATATAATGAATTAAATAATGATCCCGAATAGCAGGTCCATAAAAATGAGATGACCTACATTTCTCCTCACCCCATTGATACATAACTAAATCTCTAGACACCTTATCTCCTCCTAACTATACTATACAACATTATACCATATAGATCTAACATCTTGCTATAGACTTTATTTATGATATCCTCTAGACTAAAGATAGATTTTAAATTACTTCACTCATAGATTATGGAGTTGAAAACTCCATCTCTCATTTATTTTTCTTTTTATTCTAATAAAGGAGGAATTTTTATGCCTAAAATTACTTTTTTAGGAGCTGGGAGTACAGTTTTTGCTAGAAATGTTTTAGGTGACTGTATGCTAACTCCTGCCTTACGCGATTCTCACATTGCCTTATATGATATCGATCCAAAACGATTACAAGAATCTGAAATGATGTTAAAAAACATCAACAAAAATAGTAATGATAATCGCGCTACTATTGTTTCCTATACGAATCGAAAAGAAGCTTTAAAAGACGCGAATTATGTAGTAAACGCTATCCAAGTAGGTGGTTATGAACCTTCTACTGTTATTGACTTTGAAGTACCAAAAAAATATGGACTACGTCAAAC
>JAAYSE010000121.1 GCA_012524135.1 Candidatus Epulonipiscium sp.
ACATTTTGACCTTCTTCATAAGCAAAAGTTACATTTTCCAGTTCTACCCTGCCTACAATTTCTGGAATATCTATTGCATCTTCGGCATTTACTACGGAAGGTTTTTCATCCATCGTTTCAAATATTCTTTCTAAATAAGCCATGGATGTAATAATTGAATTATAAAAATTACTCATATTAATAATCGGCCCCCAAAATCGACTAATATAACTAATAAAAGCGATTAAAACTCCTACAGTAATTCCCTGATTTAATCTAGAAACCCCAATTACATAAATAAAAGCAGAAGTTAATGTAGATATATTATCGACTACTGGCCATAGTATAAAACGCACCCTAATTCCATGTAACCATGCACTACGATACTGATTCCCTAAATCCTCAAAAATTTCTAAATTTTTTTCTTCTCTAGCAAAAGATTGAGTTACCTTCATTCCCTCTATACTTTCATGTATGTAAGCATTCATATTCGATTGTTTACTACTTACTTCTTGCCAAGATTTGCGATTTGCTTTTCGCAATAAAAAAACAACCACTCCCAAAAATGGAAGGCCCATCATACAAAGCAAAGTTAATTTTACATCTATAAAAAACATAAAGAAAACAATCGCAATTAAACTAAATAAATCCGTAATTACATTAACAAGACCATTGGATAAAAGATCACTAAGGGAATTAATATAGTTAACTACTCTTACTAAGATTTTCCCATGTGGACGACTATCATAATAGGTAAAAGGTAATGTCTGTAAATGAGTAAATAAATCTTCTCGAATTTTATATATAATATTTTGCCCAATATAAGACATGGTACGAATTCGATATTTGGTACAAATAGCATTGATAATAATTGTTAAAAGAAAAATTCCGGATAATAAAACTAAGCCCAAAATATCTCCTTGAGGAATTTTTTTATCAATAGCTTGTTGCATAAGATAAGGTCCTAGTAACATAACAACACTGGCTACCATCATTAAAAAAATAGTAAAAATCATTTCTTTTTGATATGGTTTAACATATTGCATAATACGAATCCAATGTTTCATATTAAATTTAGTTTCTAATTTTTCATCAACTTCATATGTATTTCGTGCCATTTATACCACCTCCTCTTCATCAAAATCTTGAAAATCTCCCACTTGATTTTGAAAAATTTGATAATATGTGCCTCGTTTTGCAAGTAATTCTTCATGACTTCCTTGCTCAATAATACATCCATGATCTAAAACAAGAATAATATCTGCATCCTTTACAGAAGAAATTCGATGAGCAATAATAAATTTAGTTTGTTTACGGTTCATCGAACGTAAAGCGGTATGAATTCTATGTTCTGTTTCCATATCTACACTAGAAGTAGTATCGTCTAATATTAATATACTTGTTTGTGTTAATAAAGCTCTTGCTAATGCAATTCTTTGCTTTTGTCCTCCAGAAAGTCCAACTCCTCTCTCTCCTACAATCGTATCATAGCCTTCTGGAAATTTATGAATAAATTCATCAACCCCTGCTATACTGGCAGACCATAATGTTTCATCCATACTTGCTTCTGGTTTACCATAAGCAATATTACCTTCAATAGTATTCGAAAATAAAAATACATCTTGCATTGCTATGCCTATTTGACTTCGTAATGTATGAAGTTCTAGTTCCTTTACATTGATACCATCAATTAAAACTTCTCCTTTATTACAATCATAAAAACGTGGAATTAAATTTACAAGGGATGTCTTTCCAGATCCTGTAGATCCTATAATTCCAACGGTCTCTCCTGCTTTCACAGAAAAATTAATATTATGTAAAGCATAATCCCTTCCATATTTAAAACTTACATCACGAAACGTAACATTCCCTCGAATTTTATGATTTTTAATAGCATTAGGAACATTTTTAATCCTTGGTGATCGTTGTAATAGTTCTATAATTTTTTCAGTAGAGGCACTAAAACGTTGAATATCATTAATAATCCATCCAAGAGAACGCATAGGATTATTTAATGCCCATAAATATCCACTAAACATCACTAATTGTCCTAAAGTAATTTTATTTTTAATAACTAATATTCCTCCTACTAAAATTAAAACGACAGACATGAAAGAGGCTAAACCATCTAATACAGGTAAATAACTTTCCCAAATTCGTGATGCTGTCCAATGTGCTTGACGGTACCCATCATTTTCTACTGTGAATTTTTCAATTTCATATAATTCTTTTGCGAAAGCCTTTACGACTCGATTCCCACTAATATTTTCTTGAACAACAGAGTTTAAACTAGAAAATTTTTCTCGAATTCTCATAAACGCCGGTCTTACCGTTTGAGATAATTGATAAGCAAAAAAACCAATAAATGGAGTTATGGCTAACATTAATACTGTAAGTGATGCATTAATAGAAAACATCATAACTAAAGCAAAAATCAATAACATAAAATTATTAAATACTGTAAAAATAATCATAGCTACAAAATGACGAATTGCTTCTGTATCTCCAGTCAATCGAGCCATAATATCTCCCGTTCTTGTTGTATCAAAATACATAAAATCTTGTTCTTGTAACTGAGTATAAATATCTTTACGAATTTGAAAAACCGTATTTTGTGAAATATGTTCAAAAATCATTTTATAGAAATAATTTAAAACAGAGGCAAGAAATGTAACAATAATTAATTTAATAACTAAAGGCATTAATAAATCTGTTTGTCCATTTTTAATCACATCATCTACAATTTTCCCTGATAAATATGGATTTACCATATGTAAACCAGAAGTAATTAAAACTAAAAATAAACCAAATACAATTAACCATTTATAAGGTCGTATATAGTTCTTTATCCATTGAAATGATCTCACAAATACCGCTCCCCTCTTTTTAAAATCCTTTTTACTTTATATGAATCCACATGAAATAATATAAAGTAAAAGACTGCATACTGTTAAAAAGTATGCAATCTTTTTTATTTTTTATAAGTAACTGCTACTTCTTTCTTTCCTGTCGTTTCCGTATTTAAACGATCAAAAGCTACAGAAAGCATTAATTTGATTCTATTTAGCTGATTTACTTCACTAACACCAGGATCATAATCAATAGCTGTAATATTCGCTTGAGGATATTGATATTTTAATGCTTTAATCATGCCTTTTCCTGTCACATGATTGGGTAAACAAGCAAATGGTTGCATACAAATAATATTATCCACTCCGCTTTCCAACAATTCAACCATTTCTGCTGTTAAAAACCAGCCTTCCCCTGTTTGATGCCCTAAAGATAGTATCTTATTAGCTTCTTCTGCTAATTCATAAATAGTCTTTTGAGATTCAAATCGTTGACTATTTTTTAATGCTTCTTTTAACGGTTTTCGATACCATTCTAAAATCTCTATAACCTTTTTACCTAACCAAGTAATTTTTTTAGAAGCTACTAATTTCTTTTGCCTAAATTGAGAATTATAAGCACAATAAAGAAAAAAATCTAGTAAGTCAGGCATTACCGCCTCTGCCCCTTCTTTTTCTATTATATGAACCACTTCATTATTCGCTGTTGGATGAAATTTTACCAAGATCTCTCCTACAAGACCTACTTTGGGCTTTTGTATATTATGAACTTCAAGCCGATCAAAATCTGCTATCATTTGCTGAAGATTTTCCTTATAGAGGCGTATGCTAGAAGATTCTAACGATTTTTTGCATTTTTCCACCCAATATTGATATAACTGATTGGTAGAACCTTGCACCTTCTCATAAGGACGAATTTTATAAACTAGCCTCATTAATGCATCGCCATAGATCAAAGCCATAATCGCTTTATGGGCTAAAATCGGAGTAATACGAAATCCAGGATTTTTTTCTATACCCGTTGCATTCAGAGAAATTACAGGGATTTGCTCCATACCAGCATCTTTCAATGCTTTACGTAAGAAAGCAATATAATTGGTAGCTCGGCACCCTCCTCCTGTTTGTGAAATAATAACCGCTGTTCGATCTAAATCATACTTCCCGGAATGAAGTGCTTCCATGATCTGACCAATAACAATAATGGAAGGATAACAAGCATCATGATTTACATATCGAAGTCCCATATCTACTGCTCCCTTATCTACAGAAGGTAAAATCTCTATATGATACCCCGATAACTGAAAGGCTTTTTCAATAAACTGAAAATGGATAGGAGACATTTGTGGGGAAAGAATCGTATAGTTCTTTTTCATATCTTTATCAAAAATCACTCGTTTAGATGCAAGAGATGCCTCATGAGGAACAATTTTTTCACGATCTCTTTCTAACATCGCCGCCTGTAAAGAACGAAGACGAATACGTGCTGCCCCTAACTGATTTCCTTCATCAATTTTAAGAACTGTATAAATCTTACCATGAGCTTGCAAAATTTCCTGAACTTGATCTGTTGTAACAGCATCTAACCCACAACCAAAAGAATTTAACTGTACTAATTCTATGTCTTTCTGTCTTCCTACAAAGCTTGCCGCTGCATAAAGCCTAGAATGATAAACCCATTGATCGACTACCCGTAAAGGCCTTCTAACCTTTCCTAAATGCATCACGGAATCTTCTGTTAAAACAGCCATCCCTAAACCGGTAATTAATTCTGGAATACCATGATTAATTTCTGGATCAATATGATAAGGTCTTCCTGCTAATACAATTCCTTTCATTCCTGTCTTTTTTAAATAAGCTAGAGTTTCTTCTCCTTTACGATGCATATCTTCTTTCATCTTTTTTTCTTCTATCCAGGCAAGTTCTACTGCTTTTTTGATTTCTTCTTTAGGAATATGAAATCCTTTTAATTCTTCATAAAGTCGTTGTATTAATCTAGATTTATGAAAAATAGGAAGAAAAGGATTCATTAATTTAACTTTTCCTTGTTGAATCGTTTCTATATTATGTTGTATGACTTCTGGATACGAAGTTACAATAGGACAATTATAATGATTATTAGCTTCTTTATCTTCTTTCTTTTCAAAAGGAATAGAAGGATAAAAGATAAAATCTACATTTTTCTCTATTAAACTCATAATATGTCCATGAACCATCTTTGCTGGGTAACACACAGATTCAGAAGGAATACTTTCGATTCCTTTTTCATAAATTTTTTTACTGGAACGTGGAGAAAGTATGACACGGAAACCTAGTTGAGTAAAAAAGGTAAACCAAAAAGGATAGTTTTCATACATATTTAAAACTCGTGGAATTCCTACTGTTCCTCTTGTAGCTTTTTCTTTAGATAAAGGTTTATATCCAAATATCCGTTTATATTTATACGTATATAGATTAGGAATTTCATCTTTTGCTGTATTTTCTAATCCTAATCCTCTTTCACAACGATTTCCAGATATAAATTGACGTCCATCGGAAAATTGATTAATAGTAAGAAGACAATGATTATTACAGAAAGAACATCGGCGAAAAGACGTCTCCGTGTAAAAAGTATCCAATTCTTTTGATTGAATTAATGTAGTTTTCTTTTCTTCTGAATATCGTTCTTTTGCTATCAGTGCTGCTCCAAAAGCTCCCATAATTCCTGCTATATCTGGGCGAATTACTTCTCGACTTGAAATCAATTCAAAACTACGAAGTACAGAATCATTATAAAATGTTCCACCTTGTACAATAATATTTTCTCCTAAATCTTCTGGACTTTTTAATTTAATAACCTTTAATAAAGCATTCTGAATAACAGAATACGCCAGTCCAGCAGCAATATCCCCTATCGTTGCTCCTTCTTTTTGAGACTGTTTTACTTTTGAATTCATAAATACCGTACAACGTGAACCTAAATCCACTGGTGCTTTAGCTAATAATGCTTCCTTTGCAAAATCTTCAACAGACATATTTAAAGAACGGGCAAAAGTTTCAATAAAGGAACCACAGCCAGAAGAACATGCTTCATTAAGCATAATTTCATCAATGATTCCATCTTTAATACGAAGACATTTCATATCTTGCCCACCAATATCTAAAATAAAATCTACCTCTGGTTTAAAAAATGCAGCAGCTTTATAATGTGCAATCGTTTCTATTTCACCTTCATCAATTTTTAAAGCTGCTTTTAATAAAGATTCTCCATATCCCGTTACAGCAGAATAACAAATATGAGCTTTATCAGGAAGTTTTTTATAAATATCCTCTAAAACATGCATCACCGTTTTTAAAGGATTTCCTTGATTACTACCATAATATGAATAAAGTAAAGCGCCTTCTTTATCAATTAAAGCTACTTTTGTCGTTGTAGAGCCTGCATCAATACCTAAATAGCAATCTCCTTGAAAATTTTCTAGAGATCTTTGTTTTACTTTATGCTTTGCATGATTTTCTTGCCATTTCTTTAAATGATCTTTATCCAAAAACAACGGTGGTCTTCGAAATACACGATGAGCCTCATCTCCTCCATATTCCTCTATTTGTTTCATAAAATATTTTAGAGAAACAACATAAGGTTCTTCTTTGGCCCCTAAAGCTGCTCCACGAGCTACAAAATATTGAGAATGGGAAGGGAAGATTACTTGTTCAGGTTTGAGTTCTAATGTTTCAATAAATCGTACTCGAAGCTCCGATAAAAAATACAAAGGCCCACCTAAAAACGCAACATTTCCTCGAATCGGTTTTCCACAAGCCAAACCACTAATAGTTTGATTCACTACCGCTTGTAAAATAGATGCTGCTAAATCTTCTTGAGCAGCACCTTCATTTAATAAAGGTTGTATATCGGTTTTTGCAAAAACTCCACATCTTGCTGCAATAGGATAAATGGTCTTATAATTCTTTGCTAATTCATTAAGCCCTTTCGGATCGGTTTGTAAAAGTATAGCCATTTGATCAATAAAGGCGCCAGTTCCTCCTGCACAAGATCCATTCATACGTTGTTCAATAGAATTATCAAAATAAGTAATCTTGGCATCTTCTCCTCCTAATTCAATAGCTACATCTGTATTGGGAATCCATCGTTGAATCGCTTTAGTGCCAGCAATTACTTCTTGTATAAAAGGAATTTTTATATTCTCTGCAATACCTAATCCACCTGAACCAGTCATGGCAATGCAAACTCTTTGATCACCTATTTGTTCATATGCCTTTTTTATTAATGTAAAGAGAGTTTCCCTGATATTGGCATAATGTCTTTCATAATTATGATAGACCAGTTGATCTTGTTGATTTAAAATCACAATTTTAACAGTTGTAGAACCAATATCTACTCCCATAAACAACTGACTCATCTTATACGCCTCACTTTTTTGTTAATCTGTTAATGATGTAATAAATACACTTTTTTGATTTTTCCTTGATTACCCTATTATTCATATTATATTTATCTTTCCCTTATTTTACTTATCTGTATAATAGCATACCTATTATACAAAGTAAAACTGATAATTCTTCCTTTCTTAAGAAAATTATTCCTCTGCTTTTTTTATATTTTTCCATATTTTTTCTTTTTCTATCTGGGGCAATATATGATATTGATTATCTTCTAATAACGTATCAAATTGACAAATTCCATCGTATAAACAATACTCACAAGGAGTTTGATTTTTAACTTTATAAGGATAAATTTGAATATTCCCTTGTAAAATTTCTTCTCCTGTCGATTGTACCAATTCACGCATATATGTTCTTAATTGCTGAAATTCTTCCATTGTAGCTACGGATGATCGTTTGCTAATTCCACTTTTTGTAAGCTGCACAGGTAATATATCCGAATATCGTTCCATCGATTGATCCATCTTTTGAATAATATCTATATCGGCTAAAACTAATCCTGATAATTTTAAGTTTTTTAAAATCAATGTTTGTATTTCTTCATCTGTTAAATCTTGAACAGCTGAAATCATTGGATCATCAATGTGAAAATAAAACATACCCGCCGGGAGCAGTTCTTTATGAAAAATACTACTTCCACTATTTAACAAAGCATCTAAATATAAAATAAGTTGCAATTGGATTCCATAATAAATATCCACCAATTGAAAATCTTGACTTCCCGATTTATAATCAATAATTTTTATATAAACCGTTCCATCTTCATCTAAAATATCTACTCGATCAATTCTTCCAGTAAGAATTAATTTTTGTCCTTGAGAAAGATCAATAACAATCGGTGGTAATGCTTCGTTTTCTCCAAAACCAATTTCAAAACCTAATGGTTCAAAAAGACCTCTACAAATATGCTCTTGTAAAGCCCAAATTGCACGCTTCGTAATACGCTTTAATCGATGTACTAGATACTTATTCCGATAACTACTTAAAAATACTCCATAATTAATATTTTGCGCTACCTCTTCCATTGTTTCATCAATTAATTGATGAGCTTGTTCTTTTTCTATTGTACGCCAATCCAAATCACGACGGATTAATTTTTTAGAGAAACCATCTAGTACTTGATGAAATAATCTACCCATATCCGGTGCTTCTAATTGATAAAATTGTCTTTCTTGAGCTCCTAATCCATATTCTATAAAATAAGCAAAAGGACAAGCAATAAATTTTTCTAATCGTGAAACACTTGTATATAATTTGTCACCATATAACTTATTCGTAGATCGATTAGATAACATTGCTTCTTGATTGGTATGAAATAACCCTTTTACCATCCTAACTAAAAAATCTTTCCATTCTGGTTTTTCATAAAACCAACTATACGTATCCAACCACAATGGATCTATTTTTTGAGATTCCATACCTCGACGCATAGCACGTCCTAGATGATAAAAAGTAGTTTTAGGTCGACCAATAAAAGTAAAAGGATCTGTATTCTGTCGATCATTGCTTTCTATTACTTTCGGAAAAATACTTTTTATTTTTGTAATTAACATAGAAGGTCGAAGCGCCTTTCCCTCTGCATCTCCTAATGCATAACTAATATGCAAATACTCAGAAGGTTTCGTTAAACCTAGGTAAATTAGAAATTGTTCTTCAAAAGCTCTACGTCTTCCATCTGGAGCTATCTCCATCCCTACACTGGTCATAGCAAGTCTTTCTCGATCCGAAAAAACTCCTTGTTGTTCTATCATCGACGGTAAAATTCCATCATTTACCCCTAAAATAAAAAGAGCCCGGATATTTTGCAACCGCGAACGTCTAAAATCTCCCACTACGACTTGATCCAACCCTGGTGGAACTAACCCCATTTCACATTGTTCTAAACCTGCATCTAAAATAGCTGCATATTCTTTTATACTTACCTTTTGTAAACCTACTACTTCTACTATCTTTTCTAAAACATCCATTAAAATATTCCAAGATTGTAACATTTCACTTACTAACAAATGTTTTCTTTTTTGCTGAAACTCATTAATTTGACCTTTTATCATGGATATTACTTCTGTTTCTTCTAATAATTCATATAAAGCTACTGTAATATCTTTTACAGTTACCTGTCCTGATGGTAGTATTTTTTCTCTAAAAGCTAAAAGCGGTTCTAACACTTGATCTTTTGTCACTTGTATTTGTTCTTGTTGAAGTTTTTCTAGTTCATCCTCCGATCGTACTTCTGACCAATCTTTGTTTCGCCACTGAGTAATTCCACGAATGCCATGAGCTAATACATAATTTTCCAGAAGAAATATATGCTCTGAATCAATAGGAAGTAGTCCTGTTTTTAAATACCTAAAAACACTTTCATAAGACCAATATTGAATAAAAATCTGTAGTACACTTCGCACCAACTCAATTAAAGGCTGATGCATAATTCCTTGTTTTTGATCAATAAAATGAGGTATCTGATATTGAGTATATAAAGCTTCAACTAATTTTTGATATTGTCCCAATCCTGCAGTCACAACAGCAATATCTCGAAAACGATATCCCTTTTCTCGAACCAATTCTAATATTTTTTTTGCTGTTTGCTCTACTTCTATATAGGGGTTACTACCTGCGTATAATTGAATATTTTTTGTCGGTTTTATATATTTTTGAGGTAAATACGCTAAAAACTGTTTTTCTAAATGAGCGAATTCTTCATTTCCCAAAAATCGATACGGTGGATCTTGCGGTAATACAACAGGGGAATGAATAGGAATATCGTAAAAAGCAGCCATTCTATTGAGTTTTTGTATCGTTTTCTTACTTTCAAAAAAAGGATCGGTTTCTATAAGCTGAATATGAGAATCTAGTTTTCTTGCTTCTCCTTGAAAATCAATGGTTAATGTAATATAGACTTGTTTTGCTTTTCTAGCTAATTGATATAATACTTTATATTGTTGTGGAGTAAATCCATAAAATCCATCAATCCAGATTTCTGCATTTTCTAACCAAGTAGAATCGGGAATTTTTTTACTCACTTGATCTAACATTTGTTCTAAGGCCATATATTCTTTTTCAATATATTTTTGAAAACCTTCATATAAAATATAAATATCTTGCATCTTCTTTTGTAATAATACGGTAGAATCCAAATCCCCAATATATCCCAATAATTGTTCTGGTTCAATATTATATTGATAAAATTCTGAAATAGTAGTTCCCACTGTTTTAATAAACCCTGGTTTTTGTAAACTTTTCTTAAACACTTCTAATTGCTCTTTATATTGTTCTCCTACTCGCTGTACTATCAACCCTTTACCAATTTCATCTAATAATCGTTGAGAAGGTCCACCTAATTCATCAAAAATTCGATAAGCCAGTCGTTGAAAACTTAATACTTCCGCTCTTATCATTCCTTTGCTTTCTTGCATAGAAACAAAATCTTTCTGCGTTTGTAAAGTAAATTGTTCAGGTACAATAAGAATGAGTGCATGATCTTCTGGCTTTTTTAATGATTTTTGTATAGATTGATAACAATGATACGTTTTACCAGACCCTGATCTTCCTAAAATATATTGTAATCCCATTAAACTCCCCCTTTCTCCCTGATTATATCCACTCATATATACTAATACTCATATATTTCTTGTTCTTGCAATTTATCTGTTTGAATATTCTCTCCTGTCCCTTTCGGTATAGCAATTCTATTGGGATTTCCATCTGAAATATATCGATACTTAGGATATTTTTCATAGTAATTAAAATACCACCATAAATCTCCTTCTGCTCCTTCTGATCCTCGAACTCTTGGAACGTTATACGGATCATATTGAACATGAATCGGGGGTACAAAAGGTCCACTAGGTCCCTCTCTGAAAGCAATTTCATAAGCATACTCATGTCCTTCATAAGAACCAGAAGCTATCCATTTCCTAAATTCTTCCTGAGGCCTTTTCCCAAAAGGATAAGAAAAACTCTTCATTATATAATTAGGTACTATATTTTTAATCATTGCATCTACTTTTCCAATTTCTTTTTGAATCTCTTTACTATCTAACTTCGCTAAATCAGCATGAGTATACGTATGATTAGAAATATCATAACCTTCATTTATTAAATACTCTAATCGTTCTTTTATTGTACCTGCTCCTTCAAAAGGATCGTGACCATTAATATAGAAAGTAGCAGCCTTACCAAAATCCGGATATGTTTCAGCAAAACGATTCATAATACCGACTGCGCTATTAGGATTTACCTTTAACACTCCATTTTCTTCTATGAATGAAAAAGTACTAGGAAGTCCATCATCAAAAGTAAGAACAATAGGTGTATATCCAGGTTCTACAGTAATATTTTGATTCATATAATCAGTAATCGAAATTGGACGATAACCATGATCATACATATATTTTAGATCTTTCCAAAATTCTTCTGCTGTTCGATGATAGGGAGGATTATCAAGGATACCATGATACATCACCACCATAATATGACCTATTTCATTAGGCTGAACCTGATTATAATCAATTTCTATATTTTCTTTCTCATCCTTAATTGTATGATCTATTTCATTTACTTTTATTTTTTCTATTTTTTCTTCTTCTCGCTTTTTATTTTCCAACTCGTTTTTTTCTATTTTTTCTATTTGGTGTGGAGTTTGATCTTTTAATTCTTGTGAATCTCTTGATAATGTTAATGGAGTACATCCACTTACAAGTATGATAATCCCTATCAACCTGTAAGCTCTTTTTGTTTTTCTTTTCCAATAGCATAACATATATAATATCCTTTCTATTATTTATATCTTTATTTTTTATCTATTCATTGCACTTTAATCATAGTCTCTATTATACCATGTTATAAGGTAAAACTCTATTTTTTACTCGTCGAATCCTATCATATTTTTAAATAACTTTCATAAAATATACTAATAACAGAGAGTAAAAAAGGGGGGGCTTTATGAGCTCAACGAAAATTTTTGTTCTTCAATTAAAAGAAATTATTTATACAGTTGTTTTTACTATACTGGGAATTATTCTTATTCTTCTTCTTTTGTATCTATTTAAACCTAAAAAAGAAAAAGAAACAGTTCCTACTTCTGCTCCGTTATACCATGCCGGTATCTATACCTCTTCCTTTATTTTTGACAACATACCTATGGAAGTAGAAGTTCGTATTGAAAATGGAGAAATTTCTTCTATTCAGTTAGTAGACCTTTCTACAGACTTACAAACCATGTACCCTTTTATGATACCCACAATGCAACATATTGAAGATTCAGTAGTTTTACATCAAAGCTTAGATATTCCTATTATAGACGATTATACGTATACTAGTGAATATCTATTAGAGGCTATTGAAAAAGCCTTAGCAAAAGCTAAAAATGACACGACACCAACTTTTATGCCTATACCTGTTTATGAATATGTGGAATAACTATGCTTATAATAAAATAAAAGAATCCTTCTAAGATAGAAGGATTCTTTTATTTAAACCATGCATCCCAATATTTATCTTCTTCCTCACTATCAACAGCAACTAAATATTGATCTGCAATTTTGAATAACTCCATTTCATCTTTTAAAATGATATATCTTTCCCCTTTCTTTTCTTTCAGGTTTTTTTTATAAATTCCTATAGGGTTAGACAACCATCGTTTAAACTGTTGTTCCCAAATTAAAGCTTTGTCTTCTCCTAATTCCTCATAGCCAATAATTTCTTCTTTTACTTCTTCTATAAAATCTGCTACGGGTAATTCAATCATATTTTCACCTAATTTCTTTTGTATTTTCTACCTTATAATATTACTTATATGAGGACATTTAATAAGTAAAACCTATTCATAGCATATACTATATTTTTCTATTTTACTCTTGCTTTTATAACCTTGTCAAGTACATTGGCATTGCTTCTTTGTCAAGATCTTATTTTATACATCAATAGGTCTTATATTCCAAATCTCATTAGCATATTGCAAAATCGTTCGATCACTACTAAATACACCTGCATGTGACAT
>JAAYSE010000122.1 GCA_012524135.1 Candidatus Epulonipiscium sp.
GTATTTTTATCAATGGCTAAACCGGAGATAATAGCCATTTTATCAATTTCTTCATAACTCCAGCAACTGGAAAGTAGAAACATAGAAATAATAAGGAAGATAAATAATAAAAATCGTTTATTCATCGTTCGGTCCTCCTGGAAATTTTCTACGTCGATTAAAAGTTATAAGATGGGGTCGATATTTCATATACCACCAAGGAGCTCGTATAGCGGTATCTTTTAAATCTTGAGGGTGTAATGAATTTAGGGTTTGCATAAATGGTACACCAAAGGAATGAATACTAAATAAGTGAATCATCCAAGTAGATATACCAAAAATATATCCATATAACCCCAGTATAGCGGAAAGAAAAAGTAAGGATGCTCTACATAAAATAGAAACACTGGTGAGATTAGGGATCATCAGTCCTGTAATCCCAGTGATTGCGAGAATAATAACAATAGGAGCGCTAACGATTTTTGCTTCTACAGCTGCTTGTCCTAAAACTAATGCACCTACAATACTTAATGCTTGACCTATATAAGTAGGCATACGTGTTCCTGCTTCTCTTAATATTTCAAAAGTAGTTAATAAAATGACTAATTCCAATATAGTTGGAAAGGGTACATCTTGTCTTGCTGCAGAAATGCTTAAGATAAGAGGAGTCGGGATTAATTCTTGATGAAAGGTTATGAATGCAAGATAGATAGCAGGAATACTGGTAGTAATAATAAAACCTAAAATGCGTAATATTCTTCCAATAGAGGCAAAATAAAAATTAATATAATAATCTTCATTGGATTGAAAATATTCGATGAAGAGATAAGGAAGTGTAATAACAACGGGTGTACCATCTAAGAGAAGAGCAATTCTTCCTTCTAATATTTTACCAGCTACTACATCAGGTCGTTCCGTACTTCCTATGGTTTTAAAAGGAGATAAAGGATGATCTTTAATGAACTCTCGTATATAACTAATTCCTAAAGCACCATCTAAGTCAAAATTTTTTAATCTTTTGTGTAATTCATCAAGGATTTTGGGATTTACAATTCCATCAATATAACATATACAAGCTTTGGTATGGGTTTGTTCACCAAAGGATAAAAATTCAAACTTCAGATTTGTTGTTTGAATTTTTCTACGTACCATAGAAAGGTTGGTAATAAGAGATTCTGTAAAACCTTCTCTAGGACCTCGTAATACTCGTTCAGAAACAGGTTCTGTAATCGATCGTGTTTTCCAACCCTTTGTATTCATTATTAAGGCTTTGGAAAATCCATTTACAAAAAGAATGGTATCACCACAAATGATAGCAGAAGTTAATTGATTAAGATCCTGTGTTTCTTTTATATCATTAGAAGGTATTACTTGATATTGCAGATAATGAAGTATATTGCTTTCTTTTTTTAATAAAGGATTTCTTATAATAGGTAGAATAATGTTTCGATTGACCGTTGGATCATCTACCATGCCATCAATATAAAAGATACAACATTGAACATTAGGATCTCTTTGGTTTTCAAATTGTCGGCAGATTAGTGTATCATCATGAAGAAATATTTCTTTTATCATTTCTATATTTTGTTTTAATGAAGAATATAAAGATTTTTTTTGGCTTTGCAGCATTTTTTCAACCGCCTTTTAACGAGATAATCATTCAGAGTATAAACAAAAATAGAACTTTTTATTCAAAGAGTCATTAGAAAAAGTAGAAATGAAGAAAGCTATAGAAAAAAAAGTTTAAAAGTGTTACAATAATTTTTGATAAAGAATAATATTGGGGTGATTATATTGGATCTTCATACCATTTTTTTCTTTTTTATCGTATATTCTTTTTTAGGTTGGTGTTTAGAGGTTATTTTTCACATGTATACACAGAAAAAGTTTATTAATCGAGGATTTTTATATGGTCCTGTATGTCCTATTTATGGTAGCGGATCGGTGTTAATGATTTTATTTTTAACACCTTTACAACGTAACGGTATTTACTTATTTATAGGTAGTATTATTGTTGCAACGGTATTAGAATATGTGACGGGTTATATTTTGGAACTAGCTTTTGATACAAAATGGTGGGATTATTCAAAGGAGCCTTTTAATATAAAGGGGTATATTTGTTTAAGATTTTCGTTAGCGTGGGGAGTAGCAGGTGTATTTTTAATGAGAGTTTTACAACCAATGATTAAAGACCTGATTTTTCGTATACCAACCGCGTTAGAAAGTTACTTATACACTCTGCTTTTGATTGTTTTTGTCGTAGATGTGACATTAACGGTTCATTCTTTAATAGAATTTCGTATCATCTTAAAAGAGCTTGTTGGAATACGAAATGAAATTAATAAAAAGATCAAAGATCGAGCATTACTTCTTAAACAAAAAGATCGAGCATATTTGCTATTACAAACAAAGCATTTTCGCTTTTTAAGAAAATATCCTAGCTTGGCAAAAGGCAAAGCAGGTCATTTAATCAATGATATTAAGAAAAAAATAGAAAAAATAAATCAATAAATATAGATTTATTTTCTTATAGAAAGAGTTAAATAAAAGGGTATATTTAGCAATTTATAGAAGCATTATAAATTTTAGGATCCATTAATAGTATAAAAGGTTTTTAGAAAATATAGAAAAGGAGAATGAGAAATGTTAACATTTCAAGAATATAAATATCAAAGACCGGATTTAGTAGAATTAGGAAGGCAATGGGAGCAATTATTAGAAAAATTTAGATTGGCAGAATCAATAGAACAACAAAATCAAATGATGATAGAGATAAATCAAATCCGTGCACATATTGAAACGATGATGACATTAGTATCTATTCGACATTCTATTAATACACAAGATCCATTTTATGATAAGGAACAAGGTTTTATTGATGAACATGCTCCTTTATATCAAAATATGGTTACACAATATTATAAAGCATTAGTAGAATCTAAATTTCGTTCACAGTTAGAAGAAAAGTGGGGAAAGCAAATATTTGTTTTGGCAGAGCTTCAATTAAAAGCTTTTTCAAAAGAAATAATGGAAGATTTAATTCAAGAGAATAAATTAGTTACAGAGTATGATAAATTGATTGCTTCTGCTCAAATTGAGTTTGAGGGAGAAAAAAGAAATCTTAGCCAAATGCAACCTTTTATGCAATCGAAAGATCGTGCCACAAGAAAAAAAGCATATGAAATGTATATTGGATTTTTTGAAGAAAATGAATCTCAATTTGATGAAATTTATGATAAACTAGTTCAAGTCAGACATAGAATGGCTCAAAAATTGGGTTATACAAATTATGTAGAGTTGGGATATGCTCGAATGTCTAGATCTGATTATGATGCAAATATGGTGGCAAATTATCGAAAACAAGTATATGAAGATGTAGTACCTTTAGTAGTAGAATTGAAAGATCGTCAACGAAAAAGATTAAAGCTTTCTCAGTTAAAATATTATGATGAACCTTTAGAATATGTAACAGGAAATGCGACACCCAAGGGAGAACCTAATTGGATTGTAGAACAAGGAAAACAAATGTACCATGAACTTTCGAAAGAAACCGATGAATTTTTTCATTTTATGCTTGAACGAGGATTAATGGATTTGGTAAGCAAAAAAGGTAAACAGGGTGGTGGATATTGTACTTATATTCCAGAGTATCAATCTCCTTTTATTTTTTCTAATTTTAATGGAACTAGTGGGGACGTTGATGTATTAACTCATGAAGCGGGTCATGCTTTTCAATCCTATTTAAGTCGTGATTTTCAAATACCGGAATATAATTTTCCTACTTTGGAAGCTTGTGAAATTCATTCGATGAGTATGGAGTTTATTACTTGGCCTTGGATGGATTTATTTTTTAAAGATGAGGTAGATAAATATAAATTTAGTCATTTAAGTGGTGCTGTTAATTTTATTCCTTATGGAGTAACGGTAGACGAATTTCAACATTTTGTTTATGAAAATCCTGATGCCACTCCAGAAGAAAGAAAAATAAAATGGAGAGAAATTGAAAAGAAGTATTTACCTTTCCGGGATTATGAAGACAATGATTTTTTAAAGCGAGGAGGATATTGGTTTAGACAAGGACATATCTTTTCTAGCCCTTTTTATTATATTGATTATACTTTAGCTCAAGTTTGTGCTTTTCAGTTTTGGAACAAAATGAGGGTAAATAGAGAAAAAGCATGGGAGGATTATATTCGGCTTTGTAAGGCAGGGGGAAGTAAGCCTTTCTTAGCATTAGTAGAACTAGCTCAGTTAAAAAATCCTTTTATAAGTGGAACGATTAAAGAAGTTATAAAACCTATTAAAGAATGGTTAGATAGTATTGATGATTCAAAGTTTTAAAAAGAAATAGATAAAAAGAGATAAAAAGGAAAAGATCCTATTAAGGATGTTGTCCTTTTTTAAAAAAATGAATTTGATTATTTTTAAAAATCATGTTGACAAAAGTAGATGAATAGATGTAGTCTTAAAAGACTAAGAAGATAAGATCTTTTTCATTAGAGTCCGTCCTTTCATTAAATAAGCCAATGATGTAATTTAAAAATAAAAGATTTAAATCTATATTTATAAAATGTATGTTGTAATAAAATTAATATAAAATTTACTTAAATATAAATACTATAGGTAGCAATGAGTAGAGAGGTATTAAGAGGATGTGAAAAAATACGAATGTTAAAATATAAATCTATTTTCAAAAAATCAATGGACAGAGATCAAAAATTTAGATTAAAACCAGCTCAAATTTTAGTATTAGGATTTTTTATAGTTATTTTATTAGGTAGTGTATTGCTCAATTTACCTATAGCAAGTAATAAGGGAGAGTCGGTAGGTTTTGTTAATGCTATTTTTACATCAACTTCTGCTGTTTGTGTTACAGGATTAGTGGTGGTGAATACATTAGAACAGTGGACATTATTTGGTAAGACAGTTATTATATTATTAATTCAAATTGGTGGATTAGGATTTATGACTTTAGCTACAGCAATTTTTATTATTATGGGAAAACGGATTACATTAAGAGAAAGGTTGGTTATTCAAGAGGCATGGAATCAATATTCTTTATCCGGTATGGTACGTTTAATTAAAAATATTTTAATAGGAACGTTACTTGTAGAAGGGGTAGGAGTTTTTTTTTTAGCATTACGATTTATTCCGATGTATAGAAATAAGGGGATAGTCTGGGGAATTTATTTATCTGTTTTTCATTCTATTTCAGCTTTCTGTAATGCTGGTTTTGATCTTATAGGTGTTGAGAATTTAACTCCTTTTCAAGGAGATTTATTAGTCAATGTCATTATTATGGGATTGATTATTTTAGGAGGGCTTGGTTTTACCGTTTGGCTTGATGTGATTTATAAAACGAAAAAGAAAATAGATGAGAATCGTCCATGGAAACAATGGTTTTATAGTCTGACTCTTCATACCAAATTAGCAATGGTATTGACAATGGCACTGATTATAGTTGGATTCTTATTTTTTGTAGTAGCAGAATGGGATAATCCGGGTACATTAGCAAATACAGGTATAAAAAATAAGGTTTTAGGTGCTCTTTTTCAATCGGTAACAACAAGAACAGCTGGTTTTAATACGATACCATTAGATAAGATGAAGGAAGCTTCTAAATTTTTAACTATTATTTTAATGTTTATTGGAGGATCCCCAGCAGGAACAGCAGGAGGAGTAAAGACCGTAACAGTAGGGGTTATTTTTCTTACCGTGCTTTCTGTGATTAAAGGAAAACAAAGAACAGAAGTGTTTCATCGTTCTATTCCTTTTGATGTGATTCGAAAAGCATTAGCTGTTATGATGATTAGTTTAGGTGTTGTAATTAGCGTAACTATGTTACTTACCATTTCTGAAAATGTTAGTTTTATGGATGCTTTCTTCGAAGCTACATCTGCTTTTGGAACGGTTGGGCTAACTTTAGGAATAACGCCAAACTTAACTAATTTTGGGAAAATAATTATTGCTATTACAATGTTTATTGGGCGTTTAGGACCTGTAACCATGGCTTTGGCTTTTTCATTAAAACAAAGACAAAATCCAGTAGATATAAAGTTACCAGAAGAACGTGTTATGGTAGGATAAAGGAGGAAGATGAATGTCAATATCAGAGGTTTATAAAAGTTTTGTTGTCTTTGGTTTAGGACGTTTTGGATTAAGTGTAGCTTATACCTTATCAGAAAAAGGATATGATGTTCTTGTAGTGGACCAAAATGAAGAAATTATTCAAGAAATATCGGATTATGTAACTCATGCAGTACAGGCTGATGCAACAGATTTAGATACATTAAAAACATTAGGTATTGGGAATTTTGATGTTGCCGTTGTTGCTATTGGAAGCAATATGCAATCAAGTATTATGACAGCTTTATTAGTAAAAGAATTAGGAGTGAAATATGTTTTAGCGAAAGCTCAGAATAATATTCATAAGCGAGTGTTAGAAAAAATAGGTGTAGATCGTGTTGTTTTTCCAGAAAGAGATATGGGAATTAGAGTAGCTAATAAATTAGTATCTAAAAATATTGTAGATTTTATTGAACTTTCCTCTGAGTATAGTTTGGTAGAAACAGGAACTTTACCAGAATGGATAGGAAAAAGTTTAAAAGAGCTTAATATTCGTGCTAAATATGGTATTAATGTAATGGCTATTCGACATGGAAGTGAAATTAATATATCTCCGAATGCAGATGTCATTTTACATAAAGATGATATACTGGTTGTTATTGGATCAAATGAAGATTTGAGTAAGTTAGCATTGATATAAAGGAGTTTTTTATGATTACTAGTTTACAAAATATTAAAATACGTCAAGGGATTGCTTTACAAAAAAGAAGAGAAAGAGATAAAACAGGTTTATTTGTTATAGAAGGAAAAAAAATGATGGAAGAAGTTCCAATAGATTGGACTATCAAGGAATATTTTATTCAAAAATCTTTCTATGAAAAAAAGGAAAATCAATGGTGGCTTTCTACTTATATGTATTCTAGATTTCCCAATGTTTTATATTCTATCGTAGATGATACTGTATTTCAAAAGCTAAGTGATACTCAAACACCTCAAGGGGTTATTGCTATTGTAGAACAAAAAAAATATGATCAAAAAGAAATAGAAAAACAAATATTCTCATTATCTACTAATCCCTTTTTTCTTTTAATTGAAGAAATTCAGGATCCAGGAAATCTAGGTACTTTAATTCGGACTGCAGATGCGGCAGGAGCTACGGGAATTATTTTATCCAAAGGGACTGTAGATCTTTATAGTCCCAAAGTCATTCGAAGTACGATGGGGTCTATTTTTCATTTACCTATTATAACAGGGGTAAATTTACTTGATAGTATTTTGACATTACAAGAACAAGGAATCAAAATTTTAGCTGCTCATTTAGAAGGAATTCTTTCACCTTATAAAATTAATTTGCAACAAGGAATAGGTATTTTAATTGGTAATGAAGGTCGTGGTTTAACAGAAGAAGTATCGAAAATGAC
>JAAYSE010000123.1 GCA_012524135.1 Candidatus Epulonipiscium sp.
GAGCACAAGGAAGAGCATTTAGAATTAACAAGCCTACAAGTCATATTTCGATTATATTAAATGAGAGATAAGGAGGTTAGGTATGGGACAAAAAGTAAATCCTCACGGTCTAAGAATGGGAGTTATTAAAGAGTGGGATGCAAGATGGTATGCAGAAAAAGATTTTGCAGATTTATTAGTAGAAGATAATAAATTAAGAACCTATATCAAAGATAAATTATATACAGCTGGTGTTTCTCGAATTGAAATTGAAAGAGCAGCTGAAAGAATTAAAATTCATATTCATACAGCAAAACCTGGTATTGTGATTGGACGAGGCGGATCTAATATTGAAGCCTTGCGAAAAGAAGTACAAAAAATGACAGACAATAAAGTGATGATTAATATTGTCGAAGTGAAAAAACCAGAATTAAACGCTCAACTAGTAGCTGAAAATATAGCTTTACAATTAGAAAATCGTGTATCTTTCCGTAGAGCCATGAAACAAGCGATGGGAAGAACAATGAAGATGGGCGCACAAGGAATCAAGGTTTCTTGTTCAGGACGTTTAGGTGGAGCCGAAATGGCACGTACTGAACATTATAATGAAGGAACAATTCCACTTCAAACTTTACGAGCAGATATTGATTATGGGCTTGCAGAAGCCAATACTACCTATGGAAAAATAGGAGTAAAAGTATGGATATATAAAGGTGAAATACTTCCTACGAAAGTAAAAAAGGAAGGGAGCGATAAATAATGTTAATGCCAAAAAGAGTAAAACGACGTAAGCAATTTCGTGGTCGTATGAAAGGTCAAGCTTACAGAGGAAATCGCATTACTTATGGTGAGTACGGACTTGTAGCTACAGAACCAAGTTGGATTACTTCCAATCAAATTGAGGCAGCCCGTGTTGCTATGACTCGATTTATTAAAAGAGGGGGAAGAGTTTGGATTAAAATTTTCCCTGATAAGCCTGTTACTCAAAAACCAGCAGAAGTGCGAATGGGATCCGGAAAAGGTGCACCAGAATATTGGGTTGCAGTTGTAAAACCAGGACGAGTGATGTTTGAAATAGCGGGGGTAGATGAAGATACAGCAAAAGAAGCACTTCGACTTGCTGCACATAAACTTCCTATTAAATGCAAATTCGTATCACGAGCAGAACAAGAAATAGGCGGTGATAGTAATGAAGGTTAATAAATATTTGGAAGAATTAAGAGAGAAGACAGCAGATGAATTACAAGCAGATTTAGTTTCTGCTAAAAAAGAACTTTTCAATTTACGATTTCAAAATGCAACAAATCAATTAGATAATACAGCAAGAATTAAAGAAGTACGAAAAAATATTGCTCGTATTCAAACAATCATTACGGAAAATAAGTTGGCTGTAAAATAGAAAATCGGAAAGGAGGCTGTCTGTATGTCAGAACGTAACTTAAGAAAGTCTAGGGTTGGAAAAGTAATTAGCGATAAAATGGATAAAACCATTGTAGTAGCTATTGAAAATACAGTAAAACATCCTTTATATGGGAAGATTATAAAAAGAACCTATAAATTAAAAGCTCATGATGAAAATAATGAATGTGGAATTGGAGATCGCGTTCGTGTAATGGAAACACGTCCATTGTCCAAAACGAAACGTTGGAGATTGGTTTCCATCATTGAAAAAGCGAAATAACTCTTGCTAGATCGAAAGGAGGTATACTCATGCTTCAACAAGAAAGTACGATGAAAGTAGCAGATAATACAGGCGCTAGAGAATTATTATGCATTCGTGTTTTAGGTGGAACAAAAAGACGATATGCAAATGTAGGCGATGTAATAGTTGCTTCTGTTAAAAATGCAACACCAGGCGGTGTTGTCAAAAAAGGTGAAATAGTTAGAGCGGTGATTGTTCGAACTAAAAAAGGAGTTCGAAGACCTGATGGTTCATATATAAAATTTGATGAAAATGCGGCAGTTATTATTCGAGAAGATAAAAACCCTCGTGGAACTCGTATTTTTGGGCCCGTAGCTAGAGAGTTAAGAGAAAAACAATATACAAAGATTTTATCCTTGGCTCCAGAAGTGTTATAAGGAGGTGCAGACCGTGGCAAAAATCAAAATAAGAAAAGGCGATATTGTTCGTGTGATCGCTGGAAAAGATAAAGGCAAAGAAGGTAAGGTTCTTGTTGTAGATCGAAAACATAATCGTGTGGTTGTGGAAGGAGTTAATATGATTAAAAAACACTCCAAACCATCACCTATGCAACAAGGCGGCATCGTTCAAAAAGAAGGATCCATTCATGTATCTAACGTAATGTATGTACACAACGGTAAACCTACCCGCTTAGGAATCAAAGTTGTAATGGAAGAAGAAGATGGACGATCAAAAGCTGTTCGTTATCGTATTGCCAAATCAACAGGAGAGGTTATTGATTAATTCTGAAAGGAGGTAGCTTGCATTGAATAGACTACGTGAATTATATGAAAATGAAATTATAGATGCAATGATGCAAAAATTTCAATACAAAAATAAATTAGAAGTACCTAAAATAGAAAAAATTATTATAAATATGGGCGTTGGAGAAGCAAAGGAAAACGTAAAAGTTTTGGATTCTGCTATGGAAGATTTACAACAAATTGCAGGACAAAAACCTGTTGTTACTAAAGCTAAAAAATCCATCGCTAACTTTAAAATTCGTGAAGGTATGCCTATTGGTTGTAAAGTAACTTTACGAGGATCTAGAATGTATGATTTTGCTGATCGCCTAATCAATTTGGCATTACCCCGTGTTCGTGACTTTCGTGGTGTAAATCCTAATGCTTTTGACGGACGAGGCAATTATTCATTAGGAGTAAAAGAACAATTGATTTTCCCTGAAATTGAATATGATAAAATTGATAAAGTACGAGGAATGGATATTGTTTTTGTAACGACAGCGAAAACTGATGAAGAAGCAAGAGAGTTATTACGATTATTTGGTATGCCATTTAGAAAGTAAAAGGAGGGATATGATGGCTAAAAAATCATTGCGCATCAAACAACAAAGAGAACCAAAATACTCCACAAGAGCTTATAATCGTTGTCGTATTTGTGGCAGACCTCATGGATATTTAAGAAAATATGGAGTATGCCGAATTTGTTTTAGAGAATTAGCCTATAAAGGTCAAATTCCAGGTGTCAAAAAAGCCAGCTGGTAATAAGGGAAGGAGGTACTTTACCATGACAATGAGTGATCCAATTGCAGATATGCTGACAAGAGTTCGTAATGCCAATACAGCAAAACATGATACAGTAGATGTGCCAGCCTCTAATATGAAGCAGGCCATTGCAGATATATTAACCCAAGAAGGGTATATCAAAGGATACAAGATTATTGAAGATGGACATAGAAAAACTCTTCGATTAACATTAAAATATGGAAAAACAAAAAATGAAAAAAATATTACTGGTTTGAGAAGAATTTCCAAACCTGGACTACGAGTATTTGCAGGAAAAGATGAATTACCTAAAGTATTAGGTGGTTTAGGAACTGCTATTATCTCCACAAGTCAAGGAGTTATTACAGATAAAGAAGCCAGAAAACGAAATATTGGTGGCGAAGTTATTGCGTTCATCTGGTAAAAAGCTATAAGGAGGTGCAAGTATGTCACGTATTGGAAAACAACCCATAGAGATTCCGACCGGTGTAGAAGTAAAGATCGGAGAAGAAAACGTGATTACAGTTAAAGGACCTAAAGGTACAATCGAAAAACAAATGCCTGCGGGTATAGATATTGCATTAGAAGAAAATACAATTATTGTTACAAGGCCTAATGATCTTAAAAAATCAAGATCATTACATGGATTAACAAGAACATTGGTTGCTAATATGGTAGAAGGTGTAACTAAAGGATACACTAAAAAATTAGAAGTCAATGGTGTTGGATATAGAGCACAAAAACAAGGAAAAAAATTGGTTCTATCATTAGGATATTCCCATCCAGTTGAAATGGAAGATCCGGATGGTATTGAAACATCTGTAGAAGGAAATGTAATTACAATATCTGGAATTGACAAAGAACAAGTAGGTCATGTTGCAGCAGACATTCGTTTCAAACGACCACCGGAACCTTATAAAGGAAAAGGAATCAAATACATTGATGAAGTGATTCAACGTAAAGAAGGAAAAACTGGTAAGTAATAAAAAAGGGGTGAGAACCATATGATAAAGAAACAATCTAGAAATTCCATTCGAATTAAAAAGCATAAAAGAATGCGTCATTATATTACTGGAACATCAGAAAAACCCAGATTATGTGTGTTTAAAAGTGATAAACATATGTATGCACAAGTCATTGATGATATTCAAGGACATACACTAGTAGCTGCATCTACTTTAGAAAAGGATATTCAATCTAAAGTAAAAAATACATCGAACAAAGAAGCAGCTGCTTTAGTAGGAGAAATTCTAGGACAACGTGCTAAAGAAAAAGGTATTCACCAAGTTGTTTTTGACCGTGGTGGTTTTGTATATCATGGTAAAATCAAAGCTTTAGCAGATGCAGCTAGAGAAGCTGGTTTAGACTTTTAAAAGAAGGAGGGAAATGAATGCGAAACAATAAATTTGACCCAAATCAGGTAGAATTAAAAGATCGTGTTGTAGCAATTAAAAGGGTTACAAAAGTAGTAAAAGGTGGACGAAACTTTCGTTTTACTGCTTTAGTAGTAGTAGGAGATGAAAACGGTCACGTTGGAGCAGGCCTTGGAAAAGCAACAGAAATTCCTGATGCTATTCGAAAAGGAAAGGAAAATGCAATTAAACAAATGATCGAAGTACCCAGAGATGAAAATGATAGTATCCCTCACGATTGGCTAGGTCAATTCGGAAGTGCTCAAGTATTATTAAAAACAGCACCTGAAGGAACAGGAGTTATCGCTGGTGGACCTGCTCGTGCGGTATTAGAATTAGCAGGAATTCGTAATGTTCGTACAAAATCCTTAGGCTCCAATAACAAAAACAACGTTGTTTCTGCAACGATTGAAGGACTACGAAATTTAAAAACCCCAGAACAAGTTGCAAAACAACGAGGAAAAACGGTAGACGAGCTACTAGGATAAGGAGGGAAAGTCGATGGCTGGTAAACTAAAAATTACTTTGGTAAAATCGACGATCGGTGCAAAACCCAAACAACGATTAACAATCAAAGCATTAGGACTACGTAAATTACATCAAACGGTAGAACAACAAGATAATGCAGCAATACGCGGAATGATTGATCGTGTCAACCATTTGGTTAAAGTAGAAGAAGCATAAGCAAGGAGGTGTCGGCATGAATTTAAGCAATTTAAAACCAGCAGAAGGTTCTAAAGTAAAACGCTTCCGAAAAGGAAGAGGTCATGGATCAGGTAATGGTAAGACTGCTGGCCGAGGACATAAGGGACAAAATTCCCGTTCTGGTGGTGGCGTACGACCCGGTTTTGAAGGAGGTCAAATGCCTCTATACCGTAGAATTCCTAAACGAGGATTCACAAATCGAAATACAAAAGAAATTATTGCAATTAATGTAGATCGTTTAAATATATTTGATAACGGATCCATTGTTACTATTGATGAATTAAAAAAGGCTAGAATCATTAACAACCCCAAAGATGGAGTAAAAATTTTAGGTAATGGGGAACTGACTAAAAAATTAACCGTAAAAGTAAACAGCTTTAGCAAAACAGCAGTAGAAAAAATTGAAGCCGCTGGCGGAAAAGCTGAGGTGATTTAAGGTGTTTGGAACCCTTAAAAATGCGTTTAAAATACCCGATCTTAGAAGAAAAATAGGATATACATTATTAATGTTTCTTATAATCCGACTGGGTGCACATATTCCTGTACCCGGTGTGGATTCTTCTGTTATAAAACAATTTTTAGAAGAACAAGGTGGAATGTTTGGACTATTTGATGCTATATCAGGTGGCGCTTTTGAAAATATGACAATTTTTGCTATGGGGATTAGTCCTTATATTACAGCCTCTATCGTAATAAGTCTTTTGACTGTTGCAATTCCAGCATTAGAAGAATTGCAAAAAGAAGGCGAAGAAGGCCGAAAGAAAATTGCTAAGTATACTCGTTATGGCACTATTGTACTTGCTGCCATTCAAGGGTTCGGAACTATTTTTGGATTTCGAAATGCTGGACTCTTTATTAAACCAGGACTATGGTCTTATATTGTAGCACTTGTATCCTTAACAGCAGGTAGTGCTTTTATGATGTGGATTGGAGAACAAATCACAGAAAAAGGAATAGGAAATGGTATTTCCTTAATTATTTTTATTAATATCCTTTCTAGAGCACCCCAAGGAGTACGTGTACTATTACAATATGAAGCTCCAGTAGCGACAGCTATCTTGATTGTATTATTTATAATAATGATTGCTTTTGTTGTACTTATTCAAGAGGGAGAAAGAAGAATTGCAGTACAATATGCAAAACGGACATCAGGACGAAAAGTATATGGAGGACAATCAACACATATTCCATTAAAAGTAAATATGTCTGGTGTTATGCCTATCATTTTTGCCTCCTCTTTACTTCAGTTTCCTATGATGATTACACGATTTTTTATAGCCAATCCAACCGGTTGGTGGGGAATCGTTTTAAAATGGTTAAATATTAACCATTGGTTTGGTGCTTTATTATATCTACTACTTATTATTTTCTTTAGTTATTTTTATACATCTATTACTTTCAATCCATTAGAAGTAGCGGATAACATGAAAAAAAGTGGTGGATTTATTCCTGGTATTCGACCTGGAAAGCCTACAGTACAATATTTAACAAAAAGTTTAAATTATATTACATTAGCAGGAGCTATTTTCCTTGCTATCATTGCATTAGCGCCTGTACTTTTTACCGTTATCTTCAAAATGAATATTTCTTTTGGAGGAACATCACTCTTGATTGTTGTAGGAGTAGCATTAGAAACGGTAAAACAAATGGAAGCACAAATGCTTATGAGACATTATAAAGGATTTTTAAATTCTTAATAATAATTAGCGAGGAGGAAGATCCATGGGTTATATCATGCTAGGAGCTCCAGGAGCAGGAAAAGGAACTCAGGCTATGGCATTATCGAAAGAATTTCATATACCCCATATTTCTACAGGGGATATTTTTCGAATGCATATTCAACAACAAACAGATTTAGGGAAAAAAGCGAAAGAATATATGGATCAAGGACTATTAGTACCTGATGAATTAGTGGTAGACTTGATCAAAGATCGCTTAGCACAAGAAGATTGTAAAGAAGGATTTATCTTAGATGGTTTTCCAAGAACCATTGTACAAGCAGAAGCTTTAGACGAAGTGTTACAGGAACTGAATATACCCTTAAAAACAGTAATTAATGTTGAAGTTCCTGATGAAAAGATTATTACTCGTATGGCAGGTAGACGAGTTTGTAATCATTGTGGAGGCACTTATCATATGAAGTATAATCCACCTAAAAAAGAAGGAATTTGTGATCAATGTCAATCATCTTTAATTCAACGGAAGGATGATCAAGAAGAAACCGTTCAAAAACGACTTCAAGTATATCATGATCAAACAAAACCTTTAATTCAATATTATAAAGATAAAAAAATTCTATTGACCGTAGATGGAACAAAATCTGTAGAAACAGTTACTAAAAATATGATTGAAGCATTAGGAGAGAGTGCTTAATGGCAATTACGATAAAAACCCAGGAACAAATTGAAAAGATGCGTATCGCTGGGAAAATAGTGGCAGAGACACATGCATTATTAAAGGGAGCGATACGACCGGGAATCACGACTCAAGAATTGGATAAGATGGCTGAAAAGTATATTCTAAGTAAAGGAGCTACTCCTTCTTTTAAAGGATACTATGGTTATCCAGCTTCCATCTGTACATCTATTAATGAAGAAGTTGTTCATGGTATTCCAGGTAATCGTGTATTGCAGGAAGGTGACATCATCAGTATTGATATAGGAGCTTGTATTAATGGGTATCATGGTGATGCAGCTAGGACTCATGGAGTTGGTCAAATAGCAGAAGAAGCACAGCGGCTTATAGATGTGACCAGAGAAAGCTTTTATGAAGGTATGAGATGGGCGAAAAAAGGCAATCATTTGTATGAGATCTCATCGGCCATCCAAAACTATGCAGAACAACATGGATTTTCAATTGTACGAGATTTTGTTGGTCACGGTATTGGACAAAAAATGCACGAAGATCCTCAAATTCCTAATTACAAGCCAAAGGGACGAGGCCCACGACTGGAGACAGGAATGGTTTTAGCGATAGAACCTATGGTGAATATGGGAACCTATGAAGTGCGGATATTAGGTAATGATTGGACAGTAGTAACAAGAGATGGACAATGGTCTTCTCATTATGAAAATACCCTAGTCATTACTGATGAAGGATATGAACTTCTTACCATACTTCCTAGTGAACAATTGAGGTGATACCATGCATTCATGTAAAATAGGGCAAGTGGTTTATTCCAAAAGAGGAAGAGATCAAGGAAAATTTTTTGTAGTAGTAGAAATAAAAGAGGAATATGTTTATCTTGCAGATGGGAAATTGCGTAAAATAGAACAACCCAAAAAAAAGAACAAACGACATATTCAAGTTACAAACCATATTATTAGTAATCTCCAAGAAAAAATTCTAAAAAATATAAAAGTATCGAATGCAGATATAAGAAAAAGTTTAAAAAATTTTGAATTGATAGTAGAAAACCAAGAGTTAAATTAAGGAGGAGGTTTGAGTCTTGTCAAAAAAGGATGTAATTGAAGTAGAAGGTACTGTAGTGGAGAAATTACCCAATGCGATGTTTCATGTTGAATTAGAAAATGGGCATACCATATTAGGCCATATTAGTGGGAAATTACGAATGAATTATATTCGTATATTACCTGGAGACAAAGTAACAGTTGAACTTTCTCCTTATGATTTAACTAAAGGACGAATTGTTTGGAGATCTAAATAAGCCTAAAAGGTCTTTTGGTACGTAAAGGAAAGGAGCTGCTGAAATGAAAGTTAGAGCATCAGTGAAACCGATCTGTGAAAAATGTAAAATTATTCGAAGAAAAGGTCGTGTTCGAGTTATTTGCCAAAATCCTAAGCATAAGCAAAAACAAGGATAATGTGAAAAAAGATTGAATAATTCTTTGAATTGTTATATAATAATTATTTGTGAATAACTTAAACAAGTAAAAAAGCGGCTGCAAACAGATTAAATAAAAACAAGTTATATGTAAAGAAGAAATTGCAGGAGGTGTAAGATATTCATGGCACGTATTGCAGGTGTTGACTTACCAAGAGAAAAACGGATAGAAATAGGTCTTACCTATATTTATGGAATTGGACGTTCAAGTTCAAACCGAATTTTAAAAGAAGCAGGCGTAAATCCTGATACGAGAGTTCGAGATTTAACGGATGAAGAAGTAACTTCTATACGTTCTATTATTGAAAAAACTCAAGTAGTAGAAGGAGATTTACGAAGAGATACTGCTCTTAATATTAAAAGATTAATGGAAATTGGATGTTATAGAGGCATTCGTCATAGAAGAGGGCTACCAGTAAGAGGACAACAAACGAAAACCAATGCTCGAACAAGAAAAGGCCCTAAACGAACAATTGCAAATAAGAAAACTAATGCATAAAGGAGGTAAGAGGTAATGGCAAAAAAAGTGACCAGAAAAACGACAAGAAGACGTCGTGATAGAAAACATGTTGAACGTGGTCAGGCACATATCCAATCCACATTTAATAATACAATTGTTACTTTAACAGATGCAGCTGGTAATGCTTTATCATGGGCTAGTGCAGGTCAATTAGGATTTAGAGGTTCTCGAAAATCCACCCCTTATGCAGCACAAATGGCAGCAGATACAGCAGCAAAAGCAGCGATGGATTATGGACTAAAATCTGTTGAAGTATTAGTTAAAGGACCTGGTTCTGGTAGAGAAGCAGCTATCCGTGCATTGCAAGCAGCTGGTTTAGATGTAACTATGATTAAAGATGTTACACCTGTACCCCATAACGGATGTCGTCCACCAAAACGTAGAAGAGTATAATGGATTAATTTAGGAGGTGTAAAAGAAGATGGCTCGATATATGGGACCTGTTTGTCGACTTTGTCGTCGAGAAGGACAAAAACTTTTCTTAAAAGGAGAACGTTGTTATACTGGCAAATGTTCAGTAGATCGTAGACCTTATGCTCCTGGACAACATGGGCAAGGAAGAAGAAAACTTTCTGAATATGGTTTACAACTTCGTGAAAAACAAAAAGCAAAACGAATTTATGGTGTGTTAGAAACACAATTTAGAAACTATTTTGCAGAAGCTGATCGTCGTACTGGTATTACAGGGGAAAACTTACTTGTATTACTAGAAATGAGATTAGATAACGTGGTATACCGTATGGGATTAGGACGTTCTAGAACGGAAGCTAGACAAGTGGTACGTCATAATCACGTAACTGTTAATGGTAAAAAAGTTAATATTCCATCTTATCAAGTAAAACCAGGAGATGTTATTGCAATTAAAGACAATTCTAAGACAAAAGATGGTATGAAAAACATTGTAGAAACAACAGCTTCACGTATTATTCCTGAATGGTTAGATGTAAATTTAGATGACATGGAAGGAAAAATCGTGTCTGTTCCAACAAGAGAACAAATTGATATTCCTGTACAAGAAACATTAATTGTTGAGTTGTACTCTAAATAATAGAAGGACCTGTAATTTGACTACAATTGTACTACCCTCAACAGATGATGAAATAATTAAAGGAGGGTTTATTGAGTGTTTGAATTTGAAAAGCCTCGTATTGAGATTACAGAGCAAAGTGAAGATAATACCTACGGATGTTTTGTGGTTCAACCTCTAGAAAGAGGGTATGGAACTACTCTTGGCAACTCTTTAAGAAGAATCTTACTTTCTTCTTTACCAGGATTTGCTATTAGTAGTATTAAAATTGAAGGTGTTCTTCATGAATTTAGTGCAATTCCCGGTGTGAAAGAAGATGTTACCGAGATTATTCTAAACTTAAAAAATGTAGCTATTCGTAATAATAGTGAAAATTTAGAGCCTAAAGTTGCATATATTGAATCAGAAGGAGAAGGAGTTATTACAGCAGGTGACATCAAAGTAGATGCAGACCTAGAAATTATAAATCCTGATCTTCATATTGCAACAGTTAGTGGAGGAGCAGATAGTAAGTTATTTATGGAGCTTACTATTACTCAAGGCAGAGGGTACGTAGGTGCTGATAAAAATAAACA
>JAAYSE010000124.1 GCA_012524135.1 Candidatus Epulonipiscium sp.
TCCCTTTGCTACAATAAACATGTCGAAAAAACTTGTAAGACATTATATCAAATTAATTAAAAGGGGGAAGTGCTGTGGCACAAACAGGTTCATTTAGCAGCAAAGTAGAACAATTTTTTGATTGCAAAAAATATAATACGAATTTTAAAACAGAAGCATTAGCAGGGATTACTACCTTTATGACAATGGCTTATATTTTAGCCGTTAATCCAATTACACTAGCAGATGCAGGAATGGATGCGGGTGGTGTATTTACGGCAACAGCGATTTCTGCTATTATTGCAACAGTAATTATGGCTTTATATGCAAAATATCCTTTTGCTTTAGCGCCTGGTATGGGATTAAATGCTTTTTTTGCTTATACGGTAGTGCTTAAAATGGGTTATAGTTGGCAATTTGCTCTTACCTGTGTATTAGCAGAAGGAATTATCTTTATTATTTTAACGTTTTTAAATGTTCGGGAAGCGATCTTTAATGCTATTCCACAATGTATTAAATATTCTGTAAGTGCTGGGATCGGACTTTTTATTACTTTTATTGGAATGCAAGGAGCAGGCATTATTGTAAAGAATGATGCTACATTGCTTAGTTTAGGAGATATGACAACAGCACCAGCAGTACTAGCCTTAGTGGGTGTTATTATTACGGTTGTATTATTGAAGAAAAATGTAAAAGGGGCTCTTTTAGTTGGAATTTTAAGTACTTATGTATTAGGAATTGTAGCAGAGCTTATTGGATGGTATGTACCTAATCCAGAAATGGGAGTGTATTCTTTATTACCCAGTGCTCCTCTAGTTTCACTTCCTCCTTCATTAAAAGAAGTTACTTTTAAATTTGCACCTTTTTCAGAGGTTTTTACAAATATTGATACGATTTTAAGTTTTATTATTGTTACTTTCACTTTCTTATTTGTGGATTTATTTGATACTTTAGGTACATTAATGGGAGTAGCAAGTAAGGCGAATTATTTAGATAAAGAAGGAAAATTACCACGAATTAAACAAGCTCTTTTTGCTGATGCAGTTGGTACTACTGTAGGAGCTATGTTAGGAACTTCTACTGTTACTACTTTTGTAGAAAGTAGTGCGGGAGTGGCAGATGGTGGACGTACTGGTTTAACTTCTATCGTTACTGCTATTTGCTTTGCAATTGCTTTGATTTTTTCACCTATTTTCTTAGCAATTCCTGCTTTTGCTACCGCTCCAGCATTGATTGTAGTTGGTATCTTTATGTTAGATGGTATTACAAAAGTTGATTTTAGTGATTTAACAGAACTTTTACCAGCTTTTTTAACCATGGTTATGATGCCTTTAGCTTATAGTATTTCAGAAGGATTGGTATTTGGTTCTATTTCTTATGTTTTAGTTAAAGTATTTACTGGAAAAAGAAAAGAAGTACATTGGATGATGTATATTTTAGCGATTGTTTTTGCGTTTAAATTAGTAGCACCTACTTTATTTAATTTATAAAATAACAGCTTTCATATGACTGACGGATAGCAGAATAAACTGCAGGGAGTATGAAAGAATACGAAAGTCGACCGTCTGGGCTCCTTTTTATTTAAAGAGGAGTCCAGATTTTTTTGTTAAAAGCGTTGATGAATTTTCATGTAAATATTGATTGAAATGTAAGTACGATAGATAGATGTTAATGTCAGTATTTTTGCATTATAAGGTGTATAAGTATTGAATAATAATAAAGAATAGAATAAAGGAGGAAAAAGGATGAGAGCATTAATTAGTGTGTCTGATAAAACTGGTGTTGTAGAGTTTGCCAAAGAATTAGAAACATTAGGTATAGAAATTATTTCTACTGGTGGAACAGCAAAAGCATTACAAGAGGCAGGAATTTCTGTGATTGAAATTTCACATGTAACAGGTTTTAAAGAATGTTTAGATGGACGTGTAAAAACTTTACATCCAGCTATTCATGCAGGAATTTTAAATATACGAGAAAATTTAGAACATCAAAAACAATTAGAAGAACTAGGCTATGAATCGATTGACCTTGTAGTAGTGAATTTGTATCCTTTTCAAGCAACTATTACAAAACCAGATGTAACTTTAAAAGAAGCAATTGAAAATATTGATATTGGTGGACCTACTATGTTACGAGCAGCGGCAAAAAATCATCAAGATGTAGGCGTAATTGTAGATCCTAAAGATTATACGCTTGTAATAGATCAGCTTAAAGAACAAGGGCATTTATCCAAAGAAATGAAATTTTATTTAGCTACCAAGGTTTTTGAACATACAGCATATTATGATAGTTTAATTGCGAATTATTTTAGAGAACAACAATCGAATGTTCCTTTTCCTGAAAAGTTAACGCTATCTTTTGAAAAAGTACAAGATATGCGTTATGGGGAAAATCCACATCAAAAAGCAGCATTTTATAAAGAAGCATTAAAGACGAAAGGAACATTGGCAGAAGCAAAACAACTTCATGGAAAAGAGTTATCTTATAATAATATCAATGATGCCAATGGAGCGTTAGAATTATTAAAAGAGTTTGATGAACCTACAGTAGTAGCTGTAAAACATGCGAATCCTTGTGGAGTAGGCAGCGGTAAAAATATTTTTGAAGCATATAAAAAAGCGTATGAATCTGATCCAACTTCTATTTTTGGTGGGATTGTAGTAACTAATCAAGAAATAGATAAAGAAACCGCTGAAGAAATGCATAAAATATTTTTAGAAATTATTATTGCTCCTTCCTATACGCAAGAAGCGCTTGAGATTTTGCAACAAAAAAAGAATTTACGTATTTTACAATTAGAATCTATCCGATTTTCTTATCCTCATATTTATGATATGAAAAAAGTAGGAGGAGGATTAGTGATTCAAGATAAAGATTTGGCATTATTTCAAGAGGAATGTAAGGTAATAACGAATCGCAAACCGACAGAGGAAGAAATGAAAGATTTAATTTTTGCATGGAAAGTAGTAAAACATGTAAAATCAAATGGAATTGCGATTGCAAAGAACCAACAAGTTGTTGGAACCGGCGGAGGACAAACAAATCGAATATGGGCAGTAGAACAAGCCATAGAACATGGAACCGAATTTTTTGGTAAAACTCATCTTCAGGGTAGTGTTCTTGCTTCGGATGCCTTTTTCCCATTTAAAGATTGTGTAGAAGCAGCAGCAAAAGCAGGTATTACAGCGATTATTCAACCGGGCGGATCCATTCGAGATGAAGAATCGATTCAAGCTTGTAATGAACATAATATTGCTATGATTTTTACTGGAATGCGACATTTTAAACATTAAAAATAGAATATTAAAAAATAGTATAATAATATAGATATTTTAAATCTGAAGAGGGATTTCCTTTTCAGATTTTTTTTTATATGTTACAATGAAGCAGGTATATATGTATTTTATGATATTTGTTTATATAGAGAAAGGAAGATGAATGTGAAATTTGTTCTAGATACTCATTGTCATACAGTTTCTAGTGGACATGCTTATAGTACTGCGAAAGAGTTGATTGAACAAGCAAAGGCAATAGGTTTAGAATTGATAGCGATTACAGATCATGCACCTATGATGCCAGGTTCTACCCATCCGTTTTATTTTAGTAATTTGAGTGTTATACCCTCTGAAATATCAGGTGTAGAAGTTCTAAAAGGGGTAGAAGTCAATATCTTAAATACGCAGGGAGAAATTGATTTAGAAGAAAGCTTATTAGAAAGATTAGATATAGTCATTGCTAGTTTTCATCCTCCTTGTTATGAAATGGGAAGTAAAGAAAAAAATACGTATGCCCTGATAGAAACAATGAAAAATCCATATGTAAATATCATAGGACATCCGGATGATTCTAGATTCCCACTAGATTATGAAGCTATTGTCAAGGCAGCAAAAAAATACGGGGTTTTGCTAGAAGTGAATAATAGTTCTTTACGTCCTGGTCATTTTCGATCTGAAGGATCTAGGGAAAATATCACTCAGTATTTATCTTACTGTAAAAAGTATGAAGTGCCTATTACCGTTGGTAGTGATGCACATTTTTATTTGGATGTAGGAAATTTACAAAGAGCTCATCATTTATTGATGGAAGTGGGAATGCCAGAGGAATTAATTGTGAATACATCCGTTGATTTATTAAAGAAATTTTTGAAGAGAAAATGAATCATGACGTATACTTTACTTTAATACTTTAACATGATACTATAAAATTAATGAGTAAAGGTAGTCTATAAAAATTAGATAAATTGTGGAAGTTAAGGAGGAAAAGTGGATGAAAAGCAAAATAAAAGGGCCTCTTGTGGATGATTTGTTTAAAGCTATTTTATCATTAAAGACGCTAGAAGAATGTTATGCTTTTTTTGAAGATATTTGTACGATTAATGAAGTTCAATCTTTAGCTCAGCGATTGGAAGTAGCAAAAATGTTGGAAGCCAAAAAAACGTATACGGAAATTAGTGAAGAAACAGGTGCTTCTACTGCTACCATTAGTCGTGTGAATCGAGCTCTTCAATATGGAGCGGATGGATATAAGATTGTTTTAGAAAGATTAAAACAACAATGATTGAAGTTTTATAAGGAGAATGAAATATATGTTATTAGAGCAGCTAAACAATATGCAAAAAAAAGCAGTATTGCAGACAGAAGGACCTGTATTGATATTAGCAGGGGCTGGTTCGGGTAAAACAAGAGTATTAACACATCGGATTGCATATTTGCTTGAAGAAAAAGGGGTTTATCCGAGTCAAATTTTAGCGATTACCTTTACGAATAAAGCGGCGCAGGAGATGAAGGATAGGATTGAACAACAACTTGGGGGAATCTACAATGATATGTGGGTGAGTACTTTTCACTCTACCTGTGTACGGATTTTACATCAAGATATTGACAAAATAGGATATAATCGAAACTTTGTTATTTATGATATGGATGATCAAAAGAGATTACTCAAAGACTGCCTTAAACAGTTAAATATTAATGAAAAAAATTTTCCTCTTTCTAGTATTCAAAGAGAGATTAGCTCTGCAAAAGATGAATTAATTTCACCTATCGACTATAAAAAACAAGTAAATGATGATTTTAGAAAAGAAAAAATAGGACAAGTTTATGAATTATATCAAAAAAAATTAAAAAGCAATAATGCTTTGGATTTTGATGATTTAATTTTTAAAACAGTAGAACTTTTTACCCTTCGTCCAGAAATTCTTGGGTTTTATCAACAACGGTTTCGATATATTATGGTCGATGAGTATCAAGATACGAATACATCACAATATCAATTGATTCGGTTATTAGCTTCTAAATATGAAAATTTATGTGTGGTGGGTGATGATGATCAATCCATTTATAAATTTAGAGGGGCAAATATTCATAATATCTTAGATTTTGAAAAAGACTTCCCTAATGCTGTGGTTATTAAATTAGAGCAAAACTATCGTTGTACACAGAAAATTTTGGATGCAGCCAATGGGGTGATCCAAAATAATAGAGGACGAAAAGCGAAAACGTTATGGACAGATAATGCGGAAGGAACATCCATACAACGTTATGAAGCTCAAAATGAGTATGAAGAGGGAGAATATATCGCAAATCAAATTCAAAAAGAGGTACGAGAAGGAAGAGAATATAAAGACATTGCTCTTTTATATCGAACCAATGCACAATCAAGGGTTTTAGAAGAAAAATTAATTCAAAGCAATATTCCTTATCGATTATATGGTGGAGTACGTTTTTATGAAAGAAAAGAAATTAAAGATCTCATTGCTTATTTACGTAGTATAGCAAATCCATCGGATGATATTGCAGTGCAGCGAATTATTAATGTACCGAAGCGAGGAATTGGTAATGTAACAGTAGGAAAAGTAATGGATATAGCGATAGAACAAGATTGTGATTTTTTTGATATATTAGTCGAAGCAGAAGAAAATCCTTCTTTACAAAGAGCAGCAAGTAAATTGAAGACGTTTGCAAATATGATTATTGGATTTCAAGTGCAAGTACCCCATCTGTCATTGGTAGAATTAACAGAAAGGGTTTTAAAAGATACAGGATATATAGCAGAGTTAGAAGCAGAACAAACGGAAGAAGCACAAGGGCGAATAGATAATATCAAAGAAATGATATCAAAAGTAGCGGAATATGAAAATAATGCAAAAGAAAATGAAGAAGAGCCGACTTTACATGGATTATTAGAGGAAATTGCGTTGGTTGCAGATATTGATAATTATAATGAAGAAAGTAATGCAGTTTCTCTTATGACTTTACATAGTGCAAAAGGATTAGAATTTCCTTGTGTTTTTATGACAGGACTAGAAGATGGATTATTTCCTAGCTATATGAGTATTGTATCTGGAGATGAAAAAGATTTAGAAGAAGAGAGAAGACTTTGTTATGTAGGTATTACAAGAGCGAAACAAAGATTGTACATGACGCATGCTCGTTCTCGTATGGTTCGGGGAAATATTCAGTATAATCAAGTTTCACGATTTTTAGAAGAAATTCCAGAGGAATTATTGGAAGAAGAGAAGAAGGAAAAACCCTCTAGCTTTTCACCGATGTCAAAAAAAGCATCCCTATATTCTTTTAATCCTATAAGGCGTAAAAGGCCTGTTATGCCAATACCAAAGAACTTTACTTTGGATTTTAAAGAAGGAGATTTTGTAGTTCATAAAAAGTTTGGAAAAGGAATAGTGAAAAATATACAACCAGCAGGGGCGGATTATGAAGTAACGGTAGATTTTTTAGAAAAAGGTACAAAAAAGTTAATGGCACATTTGTCAAAATTAAAAAAAATGAAAAATTAGAAAACAAAAAACAATTCTAAAAATTTGAAATTAGATGTAATGGGTTTAATACAGAGCAAATGGAAGATATGGTGATATAATTTGCAATAATCACTTAAAACAACAATTGTAAAAAAAAGGCTTACAGGATATAATAATTATGGATAAGGATTACAATATGTGGGGAAGTGGATTTTGGATGGAGAAAAATACAACAATTGAGTTGCAACAGCTCATTCAATTGACACAAAAGTTCTTAACATTTACACAGTCTTTGCTTGAAAAAGGAAGTATTACACAAGACCAGTATATAAAGATGACAGAACAAAAACTTCACTTTCTAGAAAAAGTGAAAACAGGAATAGAAGGATAAAGGCAGTTACTGCAATATTAGCAGTAACTGTTTTTATTTTTTAAAAAAATATGATAAAATATAAATACTTTAGGATGATAGAATATTTAAGGAGAGAATCGGATGCAACAACAGAAAATCAAGGTAAGAATGAAGGAGTTAGTAGAAATTTTAAATAAAGCTTCTCGAGCCTATTATCAGGAGGATCGAGAAATTATGTCAAATCAACAATATGATGCTTTGTATGATGAGTTAGAAGATTTAGAACAAAAAACAGGTATTGTGTTTTCTAATAGCCCTACTCAGAAAGTAGGATATACGGTTATTAGTTCTTTACCAAAGGTAGTGCATGGGAGTAAGATGTTATCTTTGGATAAAACGAAAGAGGTTATAAAACTTAAACACTGGTTAGGAAAACAAAAAGGAATTTTATCTTGGAAGTTAGATGGATTGACGATTGTTTTAACGTATAAAGATGGACAACTATATCAAGCAGTAACGAGAGGGAATGGAGAGATTGGTGAAGATGTTACGAATAATGCAACGGTTTTTCAAAATATACCCCTTACTATTCCTTTTAAAAATGAATTAATTATTCGAGGGGAGGCAGTCATTAAGTATTCTGATTTTAAAAAGATGAATCAGGTTCTTTCAGAAGAAGAACAGTATAAAAACCCTAGAAATTTATGCAGTGGTTCTGTCAGACAATTAAATAATGAAATTACTGCTAAAAGAAATGTTAATTTTTTTGCGTTTCAATTAGTACAAGCAGATCATATCGATTTTGATGATAGTAAACAAAAACAATTAGAGTGGCTTCAAAGTCAAGGGTTTGAAGTAGTAGAATTTGTAACATTACAACAAGAGGATATTGAAAGGCAAGTGAAGACTTTTGAAGAACAAGTAACAAGGAATGATTTCCCTGCAGATGGTTTGGTTCTCACTTATGATTCGTTATCTTATTCTTCATCATTAGGACAGACTGCTAAGTTTCCTAGAGATTCTATTGCTTTTAAATGGAGCGATGAAAGGAAAACAACAACTTTAATAGAAATACAATGGAATACGTCAAGAACAGGATTGATTAATCCGGTAGCTGTTTTTGAACCTGTAGAATTAGAAGGAAGTACGGTATCAAAAGCAAGTGTACATAATTTAAGTATATTAGAAGAATTAGCTTTAGGTGTAGGAGATAAAATAGAAGTTTATAAGGCGAATATGATTATTCCACAAGTCGCTTATAATCGAACTCCTACAGGACCTGTTGCTTATCCCCCAATTTGTCCTGCTTGTGGGGGAGAGACAGAAGTCAAACAGATGAAAGAAGTAAAGTTATTATATTGTAGTAATCCTTATTGTAGTGCTAAGTTAGTTAAATCTCTTACTCATTTTACTTCCCGTAATGCGATGGATATTCGAGGCTTTTCAGAGGCCACTATTGAAAAGTTTGTAGATCAAGGCTTTTTAAAAAGTTTTGGGGATATTTATCGTTTAAATCAATATGAAGATGAAATAAAAAATATGGAAGGGTTTGGAGAACGATCCTATCAAAATTTAATGGAGGCAATTAAAAAATCAACACACACACAATTATCTCGATTTATTTATGGATTAGGTATTCAAAATATAGGAGTGAGTAATGCAACTTTGCTGTGTGAGTATTTTGACTATGATTTAGATAGTATTAGAAAAGCAAAAATAGAAGATTTTTTAAATATTGCTGGTTTTGGTGAGGTTATTGCCCAATCCATTTATCATTATTTTCAAATACCTGAAAACCAGGAAATTATAGAAGATGTATTATCTTTTTTACATTTTGAAAGTCCAATAATATCAGAAATAGAACCATTATTACAAGGAAAAGTTGTTGTTATTACAGGTAGTTTAAATTATTTTGATAATCGCCAAGCGTTACAAAAGGAAATTGAAAAAAGAGGCGGAAAGGTTACAGGAAGTGTAAGTAAAAATACGACTTATCTTATTAATAATGATATTGATTCGACTTCTTCTAAAAATAAAAAAGCCAAAGAACTTAATATTCCTATTATTACTGAAGAGGAATTTTTAGAGATAACAGGGATAGGAAGGTGAGGAATATGAGTTTAGAAAAAGAAGAATTAAAGGCAATTGCAGAGATGGTTCAAATAGAGATGACGAAGGAAGAAGAAGAGATTATACAAAAAGATTTGAAATGTATTTTTAAGTTAATGGATGATCAATTACAAAAGATCGATATACACAAAGAGTTGAAACCGATGGTCAGCCCTTGTACTCATCCAAATCGATTACGTCAGGATAAGGTTCAATATTTTGAAGAAAAAGAGGAACTCTTAGGTGCATTACCAATGAAAAATGGATATTTTTATGTGCCAAATGTATTATAAGATAGGTGAGAAAATGTATAAAAAAACAATGATGGAACTTAAAAAGTTATTGGATCATAGAGAAATAAGTAGTGTAGAATTAATAAAGGAATATTTAAATCATATTCAACAAATAGATAGTAAAATAAACCCTTATATTACCTTACAAGAAGAAAAAATATTATTCCAATTAGCACAAAAGTCAGATCAAAAAAGACGAGAAGGGAAGCATGGTATTTTAGAAGGAATTCCTATTTCAATTGGCGATGATATTTGTACGAAAGGAATAAAGACTACAGGAGATTCTAGGATATTACAATCTTTTATCCCTCCATATAATGCAACAGCGGTGGAAAGATGTATACAAGAGGGAGCTATTGTAGTAGGAAAGTTAAATATACCAGAAATTGGTACAGGTTCATTTTGTTCAGAGATAGAAGAAACTTCTTTTGTTTTAGGAAGTGATAGAGAAGGAGAGCTTCGTCAGTCGGCATATTTTTGTGGACGTTTTGCTTTAAAACCAACGTATGGACGTGTATCTCGATATGGGTTAATGAGCATAGCATCTTCCTTTGAACAAATCGGACCAATGACCAAAGCAATAGATGATATGGACCTTATTATGAAAATGATTGGAGGAGTAGATGATAAAGATCCTACGACTTTTTCAGAACCTTGGATCACTTTACAAAAAGAAACTAGTTTACAAAATATAAAAATGGGGATACCTATTTTTTCAAAAGATATTCCTTGTGATTTCTTTATACAAGAACAGATACAAAAAATTGCAAAACAATGGAACGCATTAGGAGCAATAGTAAATGAAATTGATTTTTCTGCGTTAGCTTATGCGCCTTTAGTAAATCAAATTTTAACTTCAGCAGAAGCTTCTTCTAATACTGCACGTTTAGATGGGATTCGATATGGTTATCGTACTCCTAAATATAAAAGTATAGAGGAATTATATCAAAAGACTAGACAAGAAGGATTGGAATTAGGGCTAAAGGAAAAGATTTTATTTGGAGCGTATGTATTATCTTCTTCTCATTATGAGGATTATTATATCAAAGCACAAAAATTACGTACGTTACTTGTGGATGCTTGTAAACAAATTTTTCAAGATTATGATGTAATTCTTATGCCCGTAGTACCTTTTGAAATAGGAAATAAAAAAGAAGGAAAGTCTATAGTAACGAAGTATCAAAAAAATATCTATACATCCATGGCGAATATCACGGGGTTACCTGCTATCACCATTCCAACAGGATATAGGTTAGAAGGTCATCCTTTTGGATTTCAATTGATGAGTTCGTCCTATCAAGAGCAACTATTACTGAAAATGGCTTCCGTTTATGAAAGTAAAATACTTTCTAAAAGAAAGTAATGGGACCGAAGTTCTAAAAAAGGAAAGGTGAAAGAATGATTAATCAATATGAAATGGTTATTGGATTGGAGATCCATGCAGAATTAAAGACACAGTCTAAAATTTATTGTAGTTGTTCGACGCAGTTTGGATCAGATCCTAATACACAATGTTGTCCTATTTGTTTAGGCTTACCAGGAACTCTTCCTATATTAAATGAGAAGGTGGTGGAATATGCAATTCGAGCTGGTTTAGCTATGAATTGTAGTATTGCTACCAAAACAAAACAGGATAGAAAAAATTATTTTTATCCTGATCTTCCTAAAGGATATCAGATTTCACAATATGATCAACCGTTATGCTATGAAGGATATGTAGAAATTCCTTTAAAAAAGGGTACTAAAAAAATAGGGATACAGCAAATACATATTGAAGAAGATGCGGGTAAATTAATTCATACAAAAGAAGGTACATTCATTGATTATAATCGTAGCGGTGTTCCTTTGATTGAGATTGTTTCAAAACCAGATTTATCTTCTCCACAAGAAGCAAAACAATATTTAGAGAGAATACGTATGATTTTATTATATATAGGTGTTTCTGATTGTAAAATGAATGAAGGTTCCTTACGATGCGATATTAATGTATCCGTTCGGAAAAAAGGAGATATTCATTATGGAGAACGAACGGAAATTAAAAATATGAATTCATTTTCATATGCTGTTAAAGCAATAGAATATGAGGCAAAGCGACAGATGCAGGTTTTGGAAGAAGGTAAAACGATTATAAAAGAAACACGAAGATGGGATGAAAAAAGTCAATGTACGGTACCAATGAGAAAAAAAGAAGAAGCAGAAGATTATCGATATTTTCCGGATCCAGATTTGCCATATATATATATTAGTGAAGAGCAAATTGAAAGAATAAAAGAATCATTACCAGAACTTCCAAATGAAAAGAAACAACGATTGATGTCAACGTATGATATAAATGGTGATGATGCAGAGCTATTAATTGCTAATCCTAAAATAGGACAATTTTTTGAGGAAACGATGATGTATTTTTCTAATTCTTTGATGGCAGTCAATTGGATTATGGGAGAAGGATTTCGATTATTGGCAGAGAAAGATAAAGAAACAGAAATTTTTCCTTTTACAGCGATGCAATTTGCAGAATTTCTTCAGTTAATTGAAGATGAAACGATTAGTAATAGTATAGGAAAAAAAGTGTTTGAGAAAATGTGGAATGCAGAGGAGTCGCCATCTCATATCGTGGAGAGGTATGGATGGAAACAGATTAGTAATCCACAGGAGTTGGAAAGTATTATTCATGAAGTACTTAGCCAAAATCAAAAAAGTGTAGAGGATTATTTGTCAGGAAAAAAAGTGGCCTCTAAAGCTTTAATGGGACAAGTGATGAAGAAAACAAAAGGAAAGGCAAATCCTCGAAAGGCAAATGAAATCTTAAAGAAACGATTAAAGGAAAAAATTTCATAATTTTAAATAAGAATATAAAACTTTTTTATAATGGGAACGTAGAAAATTAAATATAAATAATAACTCAAAATAGAATTAATAAAACACCTTAGAAGGTGTTTTATTATTTTGGTTACAAGATGTTGGTACGTAATAAGGACAATCAATTTTATTAAGATTTTGATTTTGGTTTTGGAAAGAAATAGATATAGGATATTGCAAATTACATTTACCATCTTTTTGATACGAACAGGGATAAATACAATTAATATCCATACCTCAGCCTCCTATAAAAAGATAATAAATCTTAATAGAAAAAGTCATAATAAAAGTGAGAGAAATACGGTAGATAAAATATATTGTAATGTTTTTTAAACAATATATAATTATCTATAGTGTATGCAAAAATAGAATAATAATCAATAAATAATAAAAAAAATATTGGCAAAAATGGAGGATAGTTATGGGACAATATAGTGTTTTTGATATTGTAGGACCGATTATGATTGGTCCATCTAGTTCTCATACAGCAGGTGCTGCACGATTGGGTTATATGGTAAAGAAAATAGTAGGGGATGGAATTAAAAAAGTTTATTTTTATTTACATGGTTCTTTTGCTAAAACATATAATGGTCATGGAACAGATAAGGCATTACTGGCAGGTATTATGGGATATCATCCAGATGATGAAAGAATTCGAGATGCTTTTTCTTTGGTTCATGACGCAGGGATTGAATATGAATTTTTAGAAGCAGATTTAGGAGATGTTCACCCCAATACGGTTAAGATGAAAGTTATTATGGATACAGGAGAGCAATGGGAAATAACGGGATCTTCTGTTGGGGCAGGAAAAATAAAAATTATTAAAATAAATACGATGGAAGTGGACTTTGATGGGGAATACACTTCATTAATTATATATCATATTGATAGACCGGGAATTGTTGCCAATATTACAGCAATTCTTGCTCGATATGGTGTAAATATTGCTTTTATGAAACTTTTCAGAGAAAAAAAAGGATGTAAAGCTATTTTGATTTTAGAAACAGATGAGTCAATTGAACAGAAAGCGATTGAAGAAATTAGACAAAATAAAAATATTGAATTGGCAAAGGTAATTGAGCCTATTTAATAGGATAGTAATTTCAAAAGTGAGCAGAAGTTGGATAGCTATAGATAATTTTATAAAAAGGAGTCATGTTATGGAGTGGACGACAGGCACAGAATTGGTGGAGTTTTGTAATCAAAAAAAATGTCATATTTATGAGGCTATTGTAATTCAGGAACAAAAAAATTATGAAAGAACAGCAGAAGAAATATATAATCAAATGAGAACTAATCTACAAGTGATGCGAGATTCAGTAAATAGTATTTTTGAGGATCAAAGTATGTATGAGAAAAAAGGTAAAATTATTGGAGGAGAAGCAAAAAAGTTAAGAACAAGATATAGGAAAGAAGTTCCGCTTTGTGGAATGACTATGGCAAAAGCAATTAGTTATGCATTAGCGACCATGGAAACGAATGCAACAATGGGAAAAATTGTAGCAGCTCCTACAGCGGGATCTTGTGGAATTTTACCGGCTCTATTATTAAGTGTTGAGGAAACACATCATATATCGGAACAATCCTTAGTAAATGGTTTGTTAACAGCAGGAGCGATAGGTACAATTATTGCTAAACATGCAACGTTATCTGGTGCTGAAGGGGGTTGCCAAGCAGAGGTAGGTTCTGCTTCTGCGATGGGGGCAGCTGCCCTTATAGAAATGATGGAGGGAACTCCTATACAGGCGATGCATGGTGCAGCAATTGCATTAAAAAATTTAATGGGTTTAGTGTGTGATCCTATTGCGGGTTTAGTAGAAGCTCCTTGTTCTAAACGAAATGCTATTGGAACAGCGAATGCTTTAATTTCAGCAGAAATGGCCTTAGCAGGAATTGAGAGTGTTATTCCTTTTGATGAAGTAGTAAGTGCTATGTATCAAGTGGGAAGATTAATGCCTTGTACTTTAAGAGAAACAGCAGAAGGAGGAGTTGCTGCTACGCCAACAGGAAAGAAAATAAAAAGAGAAATATTTAGTAAAAATAAGTGACAATATTGTTACAGTTTTGTTTCAAATAAGGTTTTACCTTTCATAAATCACCAAAATTTGATATAATTTTCCCTAGGATGTTTATTGTAAAAGATTGTAACCCATTTTAAAATGGTTACTAAAAATAGTAATTGAATATAAAAAAGGTTGAAAATAATTGTTTGTTTTTAATAAAGAGGGCATGAGTGAATGAAATGATTATATTCTCATAGAAGGAATGGATTTAGGAGGGAAAAAATGAAGTACAAATTTTGGTGTAAGTACATAGAACAGAGTGTAATTTTTTTATTGGTTTTATTTTTTATTAGTACAGCTATATATGGTATGCCTACAACACAAAAATTGACGTTAGAATGTAATGGACAAGTTTATTTATATGATCATAGACCGGTTGTATTAAAAATTAATGGAAATACTATTTCTACAGGAATAATGCCACCTGTTATTTTAGAAGGTAGAACATTAGTACCTGCGAGGGAAGTTTTTGAAAGTTTAGGAGCTACTGTTGAATGGATAGAAAAAACAAAAGAAATTATTATTTTATCTGAAGAACATTTTATTACATTACAAATTGATAATAAGGTAGCTATTGTTGGTGATGAGCAACATATGATGGATGTTGAATCGAAATTGATTCATTATAAAGAAGGAAATATAACCAAAACGATGATACCGTTTCGGTTTGTAGCAGAAGTATTAGGTTATCAAGTGGATTGGGATCAAGAAAACTATATTATTGATGCTATTCCGAAAGAACCAGTAGATACTCAAGAACCCGAAGATCCATCGAACGTGGATCATCCTAAAGATTCTGATCCATCAAATGATTTAGAAAAACCAAAAGAAAATCAAGAGGATCAAGATTCCGATGGATTTTTAGATCAGGATTATTTAAATAAACCGATGAAAGCTTCTTTTATATGGGAAAAAGAAGAAAGAGAGGAAGAATGGTTAGTCTCGCCTCAACCAATTATCAGAGAGGAGTATGCAGAGGTCAATATTCATTCTGTTCAATGTGTAGATATAACAGAAGAAAAATCTATAGTACAAATTATGGCTACAGGTCCTATTACTTATTTTGAACATCATATATGGGAAAACAAATTAGTTGTGGATATCGATAATTCGAATATGGCATTAAGTCATTTAGATCAAATAGCAAAAAATCATTCTTTGATCAAGAGTATATCTGCTAGTCAATATTCTGTTGATCCTAAAAAAACACGAGTAGTATTTGAATTGTTAAATACTCAAACAAAATATCAAATTATGTTATCCCCCAATCGTCAGAATATAGAAATACAGTTTTTCCCTAATAGTATTCAATCCGTTTCTATGAATACAATGGAAGAGCAAGATATTATACAAATAGAAGGAACATGGGGACCAGAAGTAGAAATCCTTCGTTTGACAAATCCGGATCGTCTAGTGATTGATATCCCATATACTATCAATCCTTTTGGTGGAAATGAAGAAAGAACGTTAGGACAGTATGTAGAAGGCGTTCGAACAAGTCAATATACCTCGAATACAACACGGTTGGTATTAGATGTAAAAGGACAGCCAGATTATAAGATTCAAAGACAAGGGGAACAAAAAATTCAAATTGTATTGACAGAACCTACGTATCAAAACATAGAATATGTAAATGGAGCGTTTATAGGTGTTAAACTAAAAAAAGATCCTCATGATTCTTTACCTATGGATCAAATTTTACATGAGGATCAATATAATATGAAAAAATATATTCTTACTTTACCGGGAGATTATACTTCTTGGTATGGGGTAGGAGAAATGAAAGTCAATGATGGAGTATTAGGAAATATTCAAATTCAAAATAATTCTCAAGCACAAACGCAATTGATTTTTACACAAAAAAGTATTCGTGCTTATAAAATAAAAGAAGATGAACGATATATTTATATCTATATTTGCAATCCCAAAGAAGTTTATCAACAAATTGTAGTTATTGATCCAGGACATGGAGGAAAAGATCCAGGAGCAGGAGCTAATGGATTAAAAGAAAAGACACTTAATTTGGATATTTCTAAACGACTTTGGCAATATTTAAATCAAGATCCTACCATTAAAGTTTATATGACTCGAATGGACGATACATATCCTACATTACAAGAAAGATGTATATTAGCGAATGACGTAGAAGCGGATTTATTTATTAGTATACACAATAATTCTACAGGTAATACGATTGCAAAGGGAACAGAGGTATTATATTTTCCAGATTCTACTCCGCATCAAAGTGGATTGACAGGAAAACAATTAGCGCAAATCTTGTATCAGCCGTTGACCAATCAATTAGGAATGTATCCACGAGGAGTAATCCCAAGAACAGATTTATATGTATTAAAACATACCACGATGCCTGCTGTTATTTTAGAAATTGGTTTTATGACCAATTCAGAAGATGCAGCGAAGTTAAAAACAGAGTCTTTTCAAGAAATGGCTGCTCAAGCTATTTATGAAGGAATTCAAAATGTATTAAAACAATATCCTACAGAAAGATAAATAAAACCTATTGCCTCTTTCCATAAAATGGAATATAATGAAATGGAAAGAGGTGAGGTTATGAAAAAAATAGGGTTTTATAGTATTTTACTTATTATTTCTTTGCTTTTCAATTGGGATATATATGCAGAAAATATAGTGAAACAAGAACTAATGCAAAAACCAGGAATTTATGTTTATCAAGTACAAGAAGAACCTACAACATATATGGATCCTATGGTATGGATTCAGGTGCCATTACAATCAGAAATAACTATGAACGAGCAAGTGTATAATACAATCGAAAGCCTTTTTCAGTGGTCGAATACAGAGGATTTATATAGTTGTATTCCTCAAGGAACCTCAGTATTAAGTGTCGTTATAGAGAAAGATCAATGTATTTTAAATATATCTCAGGAGCTAATTCAATATGGTGGAGGTACCTATATTGAAAAGATGATAGTAGAACAATTATGTGCAACTGTATTTTCTTTTCCCCAGATACAAAAAGTAACCATATTAATTGAAGGAATGTTTCAAATTTTACCGGAAGGAACAGAGATACAAGAAATAGAAAGAAAACAATGGGAAGAAAATCAAAAGGAGGTTACTCAAAATGGAGCGGTTATATAATAGAAAATATAATGAATTACGTTTAGTTTCTATTACTCCCAATTATATTCAATATCCAGAAGGATCTGTATTAATTGAAATGGGAAATACGAAAGTGATTTGTAATGCGACTGTAGAAGAAAAAGTACCTCACTTTAAAAAGAATACAGGCGAAGGATGGGTGACTGCTGAATATGATATGTTGCCTAGGGCTACAGCTATTCGTAATACTCGAGATATTCATCGGTTGAAGCAAAATAATCGTGCTGTTGAAATTCAAAGATTAATTGGTCGATCTTTACGATCGGTCATGGATTTTAAAGCTTTAGGGGAAAGAAGTATTACACTTGATTGTGATGTGATACAGGCGGATGGTGGAACTCGAACAGCGTCCATTACAGGGGCTTTTGTAGCATTACACTTAGCTTGTCAAAAATTACTTAAACAAAATATCATTACCACTATGCCTATTCAATCTTTTGTAGCAGCTGTTAGTGTAGGAGTAGTGGAAGGGGAATCTTTATTAGATTTATGTTATCAAGAAGATAGTCAAGCGGATGTGGATATGAATCTAGTGATGAATGAACAGGGAGAATATATTGAGATTCAAGGTACTGCTGAACAAGTTCCTTTTTCTAGACAACAGCTTAATCAATTATTACAATTGGGTGAAAAAGGAATAGGTGAACTTATTCAAATACAAAAAAGTATTCTAGGAGAGTAGAAGATGAAGATGGAAAAATTAATTTTTGCAACTAAAAATAAGGGGAAAATAATAGAAATTAAAGAAATAATGAAAGACTTGCCATTTCAGATAGTATCTTTAGACGAGGCAGGGATTGATATAGATATAGAAGAAAATGGAGCTACTTTTGAAGAAAATGCTCTTATTAAAGCGAAGACAATTATGGAGTTAACAGGATCGCTTGTTTTAGCAGATGATTCTGGTTTGGAAATAGATTATTTAGATGGTAAACCTGGGATTTATTCCGCGCGTTTTGGAGGAGTCAATACATCGTATGAGATTAAAAATAATAAGATATTAGATTTATTAAAAGGAGTACCAAAGGAAAAAAGAACCGCTCGTTTTGTATGTGCAATAGCTGCAGTTTATCCTACAGGAGATACAATTACTACCTATGGGACAATAGAGGGGATTATTGCTGAAAAACCAAGTGGAAATCATGGTTTTGGATATGATCCTATTTTTTATGTTCCTAAATATCAATGTACTACAGCAGAGATGAGTCCCGAACAAAAGAATGCTATTAGCCATCGGGCAAAGGCATTACAGAAGATAAAAGAGAAATTAAAAAAGGGTATAAAATAAAAAAATCAAAAAAAAAAATTAAAAATACTATTGACTATTATTCGTAGATGTTATATAATACATGTTGTCGGTTTGAGAGAGACAATAAAATAAGCATCTTGCGGGTGTAGTTCAATGGTAGAACACCAGCCTTCCAAGCTGGATACGTGGGTTCGATTCCCATCACCCGCTTCACTATGAAATGATTTCTGTAGTGAGGTTAAACTTTATGTATTAATGGGTAGTCGCCAAGCGGTAAGGCACAGGACTTTGACTCCTGCATGCGAAGGTTCGAATCCTTCCTACCCAGTGTATCGAATATGCGGATATGGCGGAATTGGCAGACGCGCTAGACTTAGGATCTAGTGCCGCAAGGCGTGGGGGTTCGACTCCCTTTATCCGCACCATATGCGGGTGTAGTTCAATGGTAGAACACCAGCCTTCCAAGCTGGATACGTGGGTTCGATTCCCATCACCCGCTTTCTAAAACTTCTTATTATATAGAGTATATAATAAGAAGTTTTTTATTTTTAATTATTCAGATGGTTTTCCATAAAGAGCTAGATTGTTATTTTTATATCGATTATCATGAGTTACATCTTTTCCAAACCAAATAGGGGGTTGAAAAGATTCTGCATCTTTTACGCTATTAAACTCTACTTCAATGGTTTCTAGGCCATCTAATTCTTTGTGAAAAATATCTATTTCCGCTGTTAATTGATGGTCAAGAGGAACTAAATAACGAGTTTTGACAATAATAGTATGGTCGACTTTCGACCATAAAGATTGAAATTGTTCAGCAGTTAAAGGGAGCTCTATTTCTTCACGTTGTAAATGTCCTGCTGTTTTAACTGTAAGAAAATAATGATTATTACTTTTTCGTAAACGAATGACAGGATCTGTGCAGATATAACCTTGAATAATTTCTTGGTAAGGATAAGTCGATAAATTTTCAGGTAATGAATGAACTAAAAATTTTTTTTCTATTTCCATAACATGTTTCCTCCTTACGTTTTTGTATGATATTTTTTTGTCAAAAAGACCTTATTTCTATTATAGTAGGTATTGTTGCTTTTTTAAAGAGAAAAATAAAAATTTTAAAAAAGGATAGAAAGCATGATAGTAGATATCTATAACCTGAATTTTCAGAAAGTATACATTTGTAATTTCCAGAAATACAGGTGTTGACAAGATTGATTATTTAAGTGTATAATTAGTTGGGTATTTCAAAAGGGGAACATTAGTATAGGAAAATAATTTATAGTAAAAAATGTTTCTCATTATACGATATTTTTATTATCATCATATTATTATATTTATTGACTCAAGGAGGATTTAAGATGAAGAAGAAGTTAAGTTTATTATTAGCTACTATCATGGTATTTTCTATAGTGTTATCAGGCTGTAGTAAAAAGAATACTTCAGATGGAACAACAAGTAATCCGGCATTAAATCGTAACAATGCGAAGGATACATTAATTGTTGGAATGCCTGAAGCAAAAGGTGAGTTATTACCTATCTATTTTTCCACTTCTTATGATGGATATCTTGTAAATTTAATGTTTGATCCTTTACTTACTAATAATGAAGAAGCAGAGATTATTCCTCGTGTAGCAAAAGAATATAAAATTTCTGATGATCATTTAACGTATACTTTTTCTTTAAGAGATGATGTGAAATTTTCAGACGGAACCCCTCTTACTGCAAAAGACGTAGCTTTTACTTATACTTTATTAGCAGATCCTAATTATGATGGACGTTACAAAAGTGAAGTAAGAGAGCTTGTTGGGTATAAGGAATATAATGAAGGAGATGCAACAGAAATCGAAGGAATTAAAGTAATGGATGATCATACTATTTCCTTTACATTTACAGAAGCTAAAACAGATAATCTTACAAAATTTAGTATGGGTATTATGCCTGAACATTATTATAGTATTGAAAAAGGTAATATTCAAGAAATTAAAGATAAGATGCAAGCATTTGATATTGTAGGTTCTGGTTCTTATAAGTTTGTTACTTTTGAGCCTAAACAATTTGCAGAATTAGAAGTAAATCCTGATTACTTTTTAGGTGCAGCAAAAATTCCTCA